>NZ_JBKFDK010000004.1:0-208057 GCF_046452435.1 Motilimonas thetidivivens | reverse complement strand
CAATTTTAAAAAGCCATCCGCTGGGTGGCTTTTCTCGTCTCAGGACGAAAAAAAACAGTTTATTTTGGTGACAATAGCGCTGTGGAACCACCTGATTCCATGTCGAACTCAGAAGTGAAACGCAGCAGCGCCGATGGTAGTGTGGGGTCTCCCCATGTGAGAGTAGGACATCACCAAAGCTCATTCGAAAGGCTGCCTTAGGCAGCCTTTTTTGCTTTTACCTTCTATTGATTAAGCCACTTACTGCAAAAATCGACAGAAGTGGCTGTATGACTTGCTTAACTAATTTGTTAGCTCTAGTTAATTACTTAGTGAGGCATAGGGAAGTGGAGCTATGTAGAGCGTCGATTCTGCTTGCTCTTTGATTCTAAATTGGCTGTTATTTGGATCACTGTCTTTTGGTAAAACTGCCAATAATTCAATATGTTGATCACCATACTGACAGCCAGATATCACCTGTCCAACGCGCTTCCAGTTGTCGCCTAATTTTAACTCTATGGTATCACCGACATTTGGCTTTTCTTCCGCTCGGCCAGTCAAGATGAACATAGCGCGCTTGTTAGCGCCTCGGTATTTGGCGCGGGCAATGGTTTCTTGGCCAATATAGCAACCTTTGCTAAACGATATCCCTTCTAATTCGTCTAGGTTTAGTGCTTGCGGGATATATTCACCACTGGTTTTGTCTTCAATAAAACCAACGCCAGATGCAATGTTAAGTGCATTCCATATGCCATCGGTAAATAGCTCGGCTTGTTCGCTTAACTCAGCAAGTGCTTGTGCGGCTATTTCATTTTTTAGGATAACCAAATAGCGCAGTGACGGGTAAGGCTGTTTGATTAGCGCACCGTTAGGCAATAAACGACTTTTATCATGGGTAGCTGCGGCATCTAAATGCTGTGATATATAGTGAGCCGATTTCGAGCCAATCAGGCCAAGCATTTGATATTCTGTTTCTATTTCAATTTCCACGTTTGAAAAGACAGCAAATTTTTTCAACGCGGGCAATTGAATTGGGGTGACTGATTTTGGTTGTGTTAGTAAGATCCTATCTTCAAGAACAATCAGACGAAACACACTAATTGTTTTTCCCTGAGCGTCACACTGTGCAGCCATCGTTTGCTGGCCTGGCGTTAGGCTGTTTAGGTCGCAGGTTAGCTGACCTTGTAAAAATTTAATTCTATCTTCGCCTTTAACGGAAATAAGATCCCAGCTATCTAGCTTACATAAGGCTAATTCAGGCAGTAATGAGATGTTTTCAAGACTGTTTAAATCACGCATGGTTATTCCTTTCAAGCGTTAAAATTTCTAACCTCATGTTATAGCTCACAAGCCACTTTGTCAGTAGTTGTCATCAGGATTTTATAGCTATAACATGCGATCTCTTTATTGCTTTTGCATTTCAATTCGCAGGAACACACAAAATGAATCCACAAAATGAAAAATCTAGGTTGCTCTGGGCCTGTCGTCGGGGAATGTTAGAGCTCGATGTGTTGTTTCGTCCGTTTGTTGAAGAAGCGTACGATGATTTATCTCCCGACCAGCAGCAGGTGTTTAAGCGTTTATTGACCTGTGATGATCCTGATTTGTTTGCCTGGTTTATGGGGCATCAGGTTTGTGAGGATGTTGAGCTTGCTAATATGGTTAGCATTATATTAAATCGTGTTAAGGTATAGCGCCCAGTTTCAGCCTTCGCGCCTTGCTAAGCTAATCTTTTTTTTACCCTTTGTTTTGTTGTCATGGGCTGGGTTATGGCACACCATATCATTGCTGACCTTGGCCTACAGCGCTACCATTTTGCTGGTCGGTTTGGTTTTAGCGTTACGATTAAAGCCCAAGTACCAGATGATTTTATTTGATGATGTTGGTGAGGTCATTCTGCAAGGTGAAACTGAGTATTGTGGCCAAATGCAAATGGGGTGTCAGGTTTGGCCTTGGTTATTACTGATAAGGTTGGCGAATAAGCATAATAAGCAGACTTTATTGGTCTATGCCGATAGTATTAATGCGGGTAGTTTTAGACGCTTGGCGCGGGTAATAAATCTTAATCAACTATCGTATTAATCACCATTGATGTGGGCCGTCTTGCCCACATCAAAGTGAATCCCATATTAAGGTTTTGGGGTCAAAATAGTTGGCCCTGATTCAGGAAGTAGATCTGGATAATCGAGGTTAAAGTGTAAACCGCGACTTTCTTTTCGCTCCATCGCACAGCGAATGATTAACTCCGCCACCTGAACTAGGTTACGCAGTTCTAGTAGGTTATTACTAACACGGAAATTAGAGTAATACTCATCGATCTCTTGTTGTAATAATTGCACTCTGCGTAATGCTCTTTCTAGTCGTTTATCGGTTCGCACTATACCGACATAATCCCACATAAATAGGCGCAATTCGTGCCAGTTGTGTTGAATGACGACTTCTTCGTCTGAGTTGGATACCTTACTTTCATCCCAAGCTGGCACCTTAGGTATTTTTCGTTTGTGAGGCAGTTTATTGATGATGTCTTTAGCTGCCGCATGGGCGAATACAATGCATTCAAGCAATGAATTGGATGCCATGCGGTTAGCACCGTGCAAGCCAGTATAAGACACTTCACCTATGGCATAGAGACCCGCTAAATCGGTTTGGCCATGCATATCCGTCATCACGCCACCGCAGGTGTAATGGGCTGCGGGTACGATAGGGATAGGCTGGATTGCCATATCTATTCCCAATGATAGGCACTTTTCATAAATAGTTGGAAAGTGCTTCATTATAAAATCTTTCGGTTTATGGCTGATGTCTAGGTACATGCAGTCGGCACCTAAGCGCTTCATCTCATGGTCAATGGCGCGAGCCACTATATCGCGTGGGGCAAGTTCGGCGCGCTCGTCACGCTCTAGCATAAAACGCGATCCATCGGGGAGACGTAAGTAGGCGCCTTCGCCACGAAGAGCCTCGGTGAGTAAGAAGTTTCTTGCTTCTGGATGATACAAGCAAGTCGGGTGAAATTGGTTAAATTCCATATTCGCAACACGACAGCCCGCGCGCCAAGCCATAGCAATGCCATCGCCACTGGAAACATCAGGGTTACTGGTATATTGATAAACCTTACTCGCGCCGCCTGTGGCCAAAGCAACAAAATTTGCTTTGATAACTTCGACTTGCTCGGCATCTCGGTTCCATACATACGCACCAACAATATGATTACCTGCCAAACCGAGTTTGCGAGTGGTGATCAAATCAACGGCATTAAAGCGTTCCATTACTGTAATGCGGGGGTGTTGGGCTACGGCCTCGATCAAGGTTGTTTGCACCGCTTTTCCGGTTGCATCTGCGGTATGCAATATACGTCTATGACTATGGCCGCCTTCACGGGTTAGATGATATTTTACTTCATCACTGTCTTTGTCTTTGGTTTCTTCTCGGTCAAAGGGGACGCCTTCGCCAATCAACCATTCCATGCAGTCTTTTGCCGTGGTTGCAGTAAAGCGCACGGTTTCTTCATCACAAATCCCTGCACCAGCGATTAAGGTATCGGCAACATGTGACTCAATGCTGTCCGATTCATCGAATACAGCCGCAATACCACCTTGAGCATACATGGTTGAGCCCTCTGATAAAGGGCCTTTGCTCAACACCCGAACATCTGCATGTTCGGCTAATTTTAACGCTAAAGAAAGACCGGCAGCGCCACTACCGATGATCAATACATCAGAAAGGTATTCAACATTATGTTTCATAGGGTACTATTGCCAATAAAGTAAGACTTACCGTATGTTACTCGTTCTTTCGTTAATATGCATTTATCCAAGGCATGCCAAGTTGAAATTCTTTTTAAGTTCTATGAACTTTTCTTAATTTCTACAGTCTACCCTTATGCAATAACATTCGAGCTAGTCGATTTTTGTTTGAATTTTGGAGGCCGACGTCTCGAATGGGCGCGCAAGAAACAGATCAACAATTGGTTGAACGTGTTCAGCAAGGTGACAAAAACGCCTACAACCTTTTGGTAATCAAATACCAAAACAAGGTTGCAAGCTTAATATCACGTTACGTGAGTCACCCCGGTGATGTGCCGGATGTAACACAAGATGCATTTATAAAAGCCTATAAAGCCTTAGCAACATTTAGAGGTGAGAGCGCTTTTTATACTTGGCTGTATCGAATCGCAGTTAATACTGCAAAAAATTATTTGGTTGCACAGGGGAGAAGACCTCCTGCAGCCGACTTAGATGTGACAGAGGCCGAAGTTTTTGAAGGTCATGAGGCGCTGAGGGAATCTTCTTCTCCAGAAGCTGTCACACTGAGTAATGAAATTAAACATGTTGTATTTAGTACGATAGAGAATTTACCCGATGATTTACGCACTGCGATAACGCTACGTGAATTAGAGGGAATGAGCTACGAAGAGATATCTGACATTATGGGGTGTCCTGTTGGCACCGTAAGATCACGAATATTTCGCGCTAGAGAAGCTATCGATAAAAAGATCCAACCGCTATTGCAGCGTTAATGGGGAAACAGAATGTCTAATCATGAAAAACTATCTGCTTTTGTTGACAGTGAACTGAACGATAAAGGTTTTCTGTCAGATTTATTAAAAGATGAGCAGATGGTCGATCAGTTTTCACGTTACCAACTTATTGGTGATGTGATGCGTGGTGATACACTCAATGATGTGAACATTGATGTTGCATCATCGGTGATGAGCGCTTTAGATGACGAACCAACAGTAATGGCGCCGCAAAAGCTTAATACTGAGCAATCCGTTAGCGCGATGCCTAATAATGTCGTGCCTTTATTTAAAAAGATTGGCCAATATGCCATTGCGGCATCGGTTGCGGCGTCGGTTGTGATTGGGGTGCAGATTAATACTGCACAACAAGATAGTTTGACGCCAGCGCCAGTATTAGATACTGTGCCTTTTGTTGGTATAGCTGAGCCGGTAAGTCTTCAAGCACAGCCAGCTAACGTTGATAAGTTAACCGAACAACAAGAGCTGGAACAGCGTCGAAAAATAAATGCACTTTTACAGGATCACACCTTGCAACAACGTATGTTGCAACAACATTAACATTATTCTTTACGCACAAGCCATCTTGTTGGCTTGTGTGCTTTCCTTGTTTTCCGTTCGTGCTTGGGCTGAACCCGCAGAGCCCATTTCCTCTTCAAATCAATCAACCGAATTCTTTTTACAGCAAATGGCTGAGTCCTTTGCCGAGCTCAATTATGATCTATCTTACATTCAAGTTTTTGAAGGTGTGATAGAGCCTAAGCGCTTGAGCCATGGCGTATTAGAGGGCGTAGAAATTTCTTATTTAAGCCATTTAAACGGACCGCCAACCGAATATGTTCAGCGCGGCAAGCAAGTCAGTTTTTTTGAGCCGGATATAGAGCCCTATACCCTAGAAACGCAATTACAACAGGGCAGTTTATTTCGCATTGCTAAGCAGAGTTTAACTCAGCTACAACAAAGCTACGATTTTGTGCAAGCTGGCAAGAGTCGTGTTGCAGGGCGTCCCGCGCAAGTGATCAGAATGTCGCCAAAAGATGGCGACCGTTATGGTTATTTACTTTGGTTAGATCGCCATACCAGCTTACCTTTACGCATTGACACCTTAGATTTACAAGGTCAGCTTGTTGAACAAATGATGGCAATTTCATTGCGCTTGTATAACGAAGCGACGCCTTGGATTGCGGAGTTGTCGACCGTGGATTTGCCGGCTGTGGTCAAGGTTAATGCTAAATCGCCAGCTAACACCGCAGGCTGGCAATTATCTTGGTTACCTAAGGGTTTTAAGGTGATATCAAGTGATAGTCATAGCATTCCAATTACTGGGGATGCCGTGGATTATTTTATGGTTTCAGATGGCGTTGCGGTCATTTCTGTTTACATAGAAGCAGATGATCAGCCTTTAGGCTCGTTTACACCCGTTGCACGTAAAGGCGCTCTTAATCTGATCACCGTCAAGCATCGTGGTAATAAAATCACGGTTGTAGGAGATATTCCTGCTGAAACTGGCTTAAAAATAGCGAAGTCTGTGATGGCCACCGGTAGCAAAAGCACCGTAGAGCAAGGCAATAACAATGGCTAATGAATACGTGCAAATTGTGGCTGTTGAGGACGATACCGTTTGGGTTAAGTGTCAAACCCAAAGTGCTTGTCAAAGTTGCAGTGCTAAATCAAGCTGTGGCACCAGCGTGTTAGCAAAAGCTTTTCCGGTTCGTACCCAAGAGCTAGGTGTAAAGGTTGAGCCAGCTCATCAGTTTCAAGTTGGTCAAACCGTTGAGCTAACGGTGACTGATACCGTGATACTCAGCGCCGCTTTTCAGGTTTATCTATTGCCCTTGCTGGGTTTATTACTGGGCGCGGTACTCCTTCCTTTAATTGTTGCCGCGCAATGGGCTGAACTTAGTTCCATTATTGGCGGTGCTGCAGGATTGATTCTTGGTTTATGGTTCGCTAAAACTTCCTATAAGCGAGCGCATACCCAACATCAGGTAAGTATAAAAGCCAAGTCTGAAACTCTTTAGTCTTAATGTTTTCTTTGTCCAACCCGAAAAGATCGCGATAGTTTGCTTTCGCTAGATGCAAAAGATAGCGAGAACGTTACAAATTGGTTAGAATTCGCTCCTTAATTTGTTTGTCCCTTAGTATTAACGCCGAGTATTCATGAAGCACATTCGAAATTTTTCCATCATTGCACACATTGACCATGGTAAATCCACCTTATCTGATCGTTTGATCCAAGTGTGTGGAGGCTTGACCGATCGCGAAATGCAAGCCCAAGTTCTAGACTCGATGGATCTAGAAAAAGAGCGTGGCATTACTATCAAAGCACAAAGTGTGACGTTAGATTATAAAGCGCAAGATGGTGAGACCTATCAGCTTAACTTCATTGATACACCGGGACATGTAGACTTTTCCTATGAAGTGTCTCGCTCGCTGGCAGCATGTGAAGGCGCTTTATTGGTTGTTGACGCGGGCCAAGGTGTAGAAGCACAAACCTTGGCTAACTGTTACACCGCAATCGAAATGGATCTGGAAGTGGTGCCAATCTTAAACAAGATTGACTTACCAGCAGCAGATCCCGAGCGTGTGGCCGAAGAAATTGAAGACATTGTGGGCATTGACGCTACCGATGCGACTCGCTGCTCAGCTAAAACAGGTGTTGGCGTTGATTTAGTACTCGAAGATATCGTTAAAAATATTCCGGCTCCAGTGGGCGATCTTGAAGCGCCGTTACAAGCTTTGATTATCGACTCTTGGTTTGATAATTATTTAGGCGTTGTTTCTTTAGTGCGTATCAAAAACGGCGTACTAAAGAAAAATGACAAGATCAAAGTAATGAGCACTGGCCAAGAGTGGGGCGTAGACCGTCTTGGTATCTTCACGCCAAAACAAGTCGATACTCAGCGTCTAGGCGCGGGTGAAGTGGGCTGGGTTGTGTGTGGTATCAAGGATATTTTGGGTGCGCCTGTGGGTGATACCCTGACCACGGCAAAACACGGTGCTGACAAGCCACTGCCAGGTTTTAAAAAGGTTAAGCCGCAAGTTTACGCTGGCCTATTCCCTGTTAGTTCAGACGATTATGAATCGTTTCGTGATGCTTTAGGTAAATTAAGCTTAAACGATGCTTCATTGTTCTATGAGCCAGAAAACTCAACCGCACTGGGCTTTGGTTTCCGCTGTGGCTTCTTGGGTATGCTGCACATGGAAATTATCCAAGAACGCTTAGAGCGTGAATATGACTTGGATCTGATTACCACAGCGCCGACCGTGGTGTATGAAGTGGTACTGAACAATAATGAGATCATATACGTAGATAGCCCAGCTAAGTTACCTGCGGTTAATGATATTAAAGAAATTCGTGAGCCGATTGCACGCTGTAATATCTTAGTGCCGCAAGATTATCTCGGTAACGTGATTACTCTATGTGTTGAAAAACGCGGTAATCAGGTTGATATGACTTATCACGGCAATCAAGTGGCTGTGGTTTATGACATTCCTATGGCTGAAGTGGTGTTGGACTTCTTTGACAAGCTAAAATCAACCAGCCGTGGCTATGCTTCGCTTGATTACAACTTCTTGCGTTTCGAAGCCTCTAACATGGTACGCGTTGATGTATTGATTAACGGTGATCGCGTTGATGCACTTGCCTTGATCACCCATAAAGAGCATTCAGAATCACGCGGTCGTCAATTGGTTGAGGCGATGAAAGACCTGATTCCACGACAAATGTTTAACATTGCTATCCAAGCCGCTATCGGCTCACACATTATCGCGCGTTCAACCGTGAAACAAATGCGTAAAAACGTAATCGCGAAATGTTATGGTGGTGACGTTAGCCGTAAGAAAAAACTCTTGAAGAAACAAAAAGAAGGTAAGAAACGTATGAAGCAGGTAGGTAACGTCGAAGTACCTCAAGAAGCTTTCCTTGCCGTCTTGCACATAGGTAAGGACAAGTAATGGCAAATACGTTCTCGTTAATCCTGGTAATTGCAACGTTAGTGACAGGTATTATTTGGTGTCTAGATAAGTTTCTCTGGGCACCAAGACGCGCACAAGAAGTGGAGGCGGTTAAAGCCAAGTCTAATGTGCCCCTTGACGACGAAGTGCTAGCCAGTATTGCGCCACAACCTGTGTGGGTAGAACAAGCGGTCTCTATTTTTCCGGTGATCGCCTTTGTCATGGTGTTGCGTTCATTTATCTATGAGCCGTTTCAAATTCCATCGGGATCGATGAAGCCGACTTTGCTGGTGGGCGATTTTATTCTGGTGGAAAAATTTTCTTATGGCATCAAGGATCCTGTGTTTCGCTCTGAGCTAATCGCGACCGGAAAGCCAGAACGAGGCGATGTGGCGGTGTTTAAGTATCCGCAAAATCCGCAGATCGACTACATTAAACGTATTATTGGTTTGCCTGGTGATCGCATCGTTTATCGTGATAAGCAGCTTTATATTCAAAAAGCCTGTGACAAGGCTCCTTGTGCGCCGCTTACTAAGGTTGAGATGAAGCCTGTCGGGCAATTCTTGGATGGCAATGCCAAGGTGGATGAATTAAGTGAGCAATTAACCGCAGATTTAAACCACCATGTGTTAAACAACCCACGTCGCCCTGAGCGTGTTGATAATTATTACCGTCAACCGGGCACGGCGAGTGATGAGTGGATAGTTCCGGATGGCCATTATTTCGCCATGGGTGATAACCGCGATGACAGTTTAGACAGCCGTTTTTGGGGCTTTGTCCCAGACGCTAACTTAGTAGGTAAAGCGGTTGCGATTTGGATTAGTTTTGAATTTGGCCGTGATGACAGCAGTGCGCTACCTAAGTGGGTACCGACTGATGTCAGATTTAGCCGAATAGGTGGTATTGAATGAATTTAGATAGGCAACGCTTGTCCAGACGTCTTGGTTATGAGTTTAAAGACACTAAGCTGTTTTTACAGGCGCTGACTCATCGCAGTGCAAACGGCAAGCACAATGAACGCCTAGAATTTCTTGGTGATTCAGTGCTCAGTTTTGTTATTTCAACTGAGTTATACAAACGCTTTCCAAATATTAACGAAGGCGATATGAGCCGGATGCGCGCAACCTTAGTTAAAGGGAATACCTTGGCTGAATTTGGTCGCGAATTTGAGCTAAAAGATTGTTTGATCTTAGGTCCGGGTGAGCTTAAAAGTGGCGGTTTTCGCCGTGATTCTATCTTAGCCGACACCATAGAAGCCCTGATTGGCGCTATCTATTTAGACTCGGATATTGAAACGGCCAACCGATTAGTCTTGTCTTGGTATAAGTCGCGTTTAGACAGCATTAAACCCGGCGCCGGACAAAAAGATGCAAAAACCAATTTGCAGGAGTTTTTGCAGGCGCATAAGCGCGATTTACCCGAATATAAGGTCATCAATATTAAAGGCGAAGCCCACAATCAAGAGTTCACCGTCGAGTGTGTCATTCTGGGGTTAACTGAACCCGCTTATGGCAAGGGCACCAGTCGCCGTAAAGCCGAACAGGCTGCGGCGAAAAAAGCATTGGAGTTATTGTCATGATAGATGAGCCTAAGTTAGACACACGTTGTGGCCTTGTTGCGATAGTTGGCCGACCTAATGTTGGTAAATCAACTATTTTAAATAGCCTATTGGGACAAAAGGTGAGCATTACCTCGCGTAAGCCACAGACTACGCGCCATCGCATTTTAGGGATCGACACCCATGGCATTTACCAAACGGTTTATGTCGATACACCAGGTTTACATATTGAAGAAAAGCGTGCCATCAACCGCTTAATGAATAAAGCCGCATCCAGCACATTAGCGGATGTTGAGTTGGTTATTTTTGTGGTGGAAGGGACGCACTGGACCGCCGATGACGAGATGGTGTTAAGCAAACTTGAAAGCACCAAAGCGCCCGTGGTGCTTGCGGTTAACAAGGTGGATAACGTGAAAGACAAAGAAGCGTTAATGGCGCATCTGCAGCATTTGTCTACTTTACGTGATTTTAAAGCCATTCTACCTATGTCGGCTAAGCTCAATAAAAACGTTGAGCAAATCGCAGCGTTTGCGCGTGAAGCCTTGCCCGAGAACGTGCACTTTTTCCCCGAGGATTACATTACCGACCGCTCCAGTCGGTTTATGGCATCTGAAATCGTCAGGGAAAAATTAATGCGCTTTACTGGTGACGAATTACCTTATTCGACCACGGTAGAAATTGAGCAATTCAAACAACAGGAAAACGGCACGTTACAGATTAACGCCCTGATCCTAGTTGAGCGCAATACGCAAAAACGTATGGTGATCGGCAAAAAAGGCGAAAAGCTGAAAGTGATTGGTCGCGAGGCGCGGATCGACATGGAAGAGTTGTTTGGCAGCAAAGTTTTTCTTGAGCTTTGGGTTAAGGTTAAATCTGGCTGGGCCGATGATGAGCGCGCACTGCGTAGCTTAGGTTACTCAGAAGATTAAAAATAATATAAGGGTGAATTAAGATGCAAGATGCTTTTGTTTTGCACATTCGCCCTTATCGCGAATCCAGCCAACTATTAGAAGTGTTTACCCGCCAAGATGGCCGGATTTCTTTACTGGTCAAAGGCAGTCGCAGTAAACGCTCTAATCTGAAGGGCTTACTGCAACCTTTCACTTTATTGAACCTTGATTGGGGCGGTAAAGGCCAGCTTAAATACATTCGCAGCGTTGAGCCCCAAACTCACGCCTTACCTTTACCCGGCGATAAGCTGTACCTCGGTTTGTATCTAAACGAATTATTGTATCGTCTGCTTGAGCATCTCACCCCTTACACGCGCTTGTTTGATAGCTACCAGCAAACCTTGCTTGCCTTGGCTAAAAGTCAGCGCTACGAGCCGATCCTGCGCTGTTTTGAGCTAGATCTATTAACCGCACTGGGTTATGCCATTGACTTTGAATTCGATGCCGATTCGTATCAACCGATACAGATGAATACCTATTATCGCTTGGAATTAGAGCAAGGCTTTGTTGCTGGCGAGCCCCATGATAAAGACGTATTTTGCGGTGAGCATATTGTGGCGCTGGCTAAACGCGACTTTACCACGCCTGCGCAGGCACAGGCCGCGAAACGTTTTTGTCGTATGCTGATCAATCACTGTTTAGGCAATCAACCTTTAGTCAGTCGGCAACTGTTTATTAAGCAACGAAAAAAAGGATAAGTTAGCAATGGCAATAGTAGGCATGGGAACAGACATAGTGGATATTCGCCGCATTGAGCAGGCATTAAGCCGCAGCGGTGATAGCTTTGCCAAGCGACTGTTGGCCGAGAGCGAATGGCAGCAGTTTTCAACTCATAAACAACCAGCGCGCTTTTTAGCCAAGCGATTTGCTGCTAAAGAGGCAGCGGCCAAGGCGTTAGGAACTGGGATTGCCGCAGGTGTGACCTTCACCGACTTTTTCGTTACTAATAACGCCGCTGGTAAGCCGGAGCTGTCATTGCAAGGGAAGGCGGCGGAGTTGGCTAGGGCGCAAAATATTAAACATCAGCACATCAGTATTTCTGACGAGAAGCATTACGCCGTGGTCACAGTTATCTTTGAATCTTAATTGCTGCTGCGTTAACTAAGCACTTGGTCGGTTAAGTAAGCCTTAGCAGCGACTTCCACCTTCTTCATTTCATCCATCAGTTCAAACAGCTCAGGCTCAAGATCAAGCGCTTCTTGGCCACTTTTTAGCTCGGTTTCGATTAGGGCGGCCAATTTTTGTAAGGTTGGTACGCCACTATAGCTACAGCCGCCATGGAATTTGTGGATCACCGCATCTAATTCTTGCTCATTGATTTCTTGCGCCATGGCTTGATTAATACTGGCCTCGACTTCGGCGAAACTTTCCACCAACATGGTGAGCATTTCTTTGGCGAGATCTGGTTTACCCGCACTTTGGCGCAAAGCTAAGTCCCAATCAAGATGCACTGGGCCAACCGGCTGCTGGTGGCGCTCTACCGACCATTTATCTATGATTTGTAGCAGCATGTTTTCATCGATAGGCTTGGACAAATAGTCATCCATTCCTTGTTCTAGCAAGTTTTCTCGCTCGCCAGCAATGGCATGAGCGGTCACGGCAATGATCGGCGTTTCGTTATTAGTCGTGCCTTGGCGAATTTGTTGGCAAGCACTGATGCCATCTAAGATCGGCATTTGAATATCCATAAAAATCAGATCGTAGCTAGCTTGCTCTGACTTTTTAACCGCTTCTTTACCATTGGTTGCCGTTACGACTTCGCTGACTAGATCGTCTAACATGGCCGAGATGAGTTTCAAGTTAGCCGGGTTATCATCCACCGCCATCACTTTTAAAGCCGTTTGGCTGCGACCCGGTTTTAGCTTGATCACCGGTGCGGCGTCAAACTCAACCTGAATATCTGTCAGGGCTGCGGCAAATTTACGGTGGTTAACCGGCTTAGTTAACACATGGCTTGCGCCATGCGCCAAGATTTCCTCTTTTATTTCTGGGCTGGCGGTATTGATATACACCACCACGTTATCACAAAAGTCTTTCGCTTCGCTGACGCGCTTGAGTAATGGCGCGATATGTAAATTATCGCTGTGGCCTATGACGATGCTCTGATATTTGTCAGACAGTAACTCTTGCCAACGTTCATTGGTTTGAGCAAGGAAGACCTGCATTCGCCATAGCTGCAATTGTTGTGAGAAGGAGCGCGCTGAAAATTCATCGGCTTCAAATACCAATACAGGCTGAGATTTTAATCCAGCAACTGGCAATGGCTCAGACATTGACATAGGGGATGCGTCAAGGGCGATAGTAAACCAGAAGGTTGAGCCATGGTTGAGTGATGATACGAGTTCGATTTCACCGCCCATTTGTTGCACTAGCTTTTGTGTAATAACCAAGCCAAGACCTGTACCGCCATAGCGGCGCGTGATACTGGTATCCGCCTGACCAAAGGCTTCAAACAACTGCGCTTGTTGTTTTTCAGAAATACCTATACCGGTATCCGACACCATGGTTTTAAGGATCAGCTTGCCATCTTGTTCACCCATCATACTGATTTGGATTTCAACATTACCCATCTCGGTGAACTTAATGGCATTACCTACTAAGTTAGTGAGTACTTGCTGGAAGCGGAGTGGATCGCCCACAGCGCCAGATGGCACGTCATGATCGACCATTAACGAAATTTCTAAGCCCTTATCATGGGCGCTTGGCGCTAACAAGGTGACAACTTCATCTACCGTATCGCGCAGGGCAAAAGGAATGCTTTCTAAAACCAATTTACCGGCTTCGAGCTTCGAGAAATCGAGAATATCATTGATGATATTTAGCAGGTTATGAGCCGACTTCTCGATGGTTTGCAAATAGTCTGTTTGGCTAGGGCTTAACGATGTTTTCAATAGCTGGCGGGCAAAACCGATCACTCCGTTTAATGGTGTGCGTAATTCGTGCGACATGTTGGCTAAGAATTCGGATTTTACCCGCGCGGCTTCTTGAGCCCGCTTTTTCGCCATATCTAATTCAACGTTTTGAATTTCAATTTGCTCTAAGGTTTCTCGTAAATCTGAGGTGGCTTGATCGATACTTTGCTGCATTTCTTCATGGTATTCACTCATGGATTTCGCCATCGAGTTAATGCCGTTTTTGAGCATGCCCAGCTCGCCGGTGAAATTACCCATTACGCGCGTGTCGAGACGACCTTCACGTATCTTATCAACGGCCTTTACCATCCGAGAGATGGGCTCGGTGACCTGTTTTACTTGGCGAAACGAGAAAATAATACTGATTGCTATGCCCAGCAATACGATGAAAAAGGCTGAAGTGGTGTCGCGAAATTGCAGCAGTAAGGCTTTGTCAGTGCTCACTAACATTGCAATATAGCCTAGTTTATTGGATTCCTCATCTAACGGGAGCGGCAAGGGGTAATTGGTTAAATTGTTCTCATCGATAATGGGCGTTCGTAAAATAATATAGTCTTCAAAGACTTCGACTTCGGTTGACTCAGGAATGGGTTTGTCTTTATCGAGCTTTAAACGGCCAATATTACGATGGTAGTTACTGTTTACGTAGAGTGTATTGTCAGGCTTGTAGATGCCTATGGTAATAATGGCAGGGCTATGGCGGCGATGAGTAATCCCAATGAGATCTTTTAGAAATTTAGGATCTTGTTGGCGCATGCCTATTTCAGCAGCAATGGCCAAGGGATCGGCAATATTGCGCGCTTGCTCTATGACTAAGTCTTCTAATTGCTGGTAGCGATTAAACGTAAAATAGCCCGCCAGCAAAGTGCCGATGACAATGGTCGGTATAATTGTTAAGGCGATAACCCGAGCGCGAAGGCCATACTTGGTCATATCAAATGGTTAAATAACAATACATATGCCGACATGTTAGCATGATGCGCCGCGCTGGAATAGGGTTACAAATATGAGCAAACACGGACTTTCTTGATTATTTAGCGTCGAGGTTTTCGATTTTGGCTAGATATGTGACAATAGGCAACTTAGTTGTTTATCTATGTAGAACCCTATGGCCCAATTTTTCAAGCCCCAAGCTAAGCAGGCTCCCCGCGCTGCAACCCAATCCACTCTCGATATTTTGCGTTGGGACCATCAAGGTCGAGGCATTGCCCAATACCAAGGTCAGTCTGTATTTGTTAGTGGTGCCATACCCGGTGAACAAGTTGTTGCGAGAGTGCAACAAAAGAAACAGTACGCCATTGCGCAAACCCTATCTGTAACTAAAGCATCGCCATTGCGTATTGAGCCTAGCTGTCCACATTATCATGTATGTGGTGGTTGTGAGCTGCAACATCTGAGTGATGACAGTCAATTGGATTACAAAGCGGACAGTTTACTTAGCATGGTGGCCAAGTTTGCCAACGTGACCGATATCGAGTTGTCACCCACCCTTAAAGGCAAGGAATTTGGCTACCGACGCAGTGCCCGTTTCGGTTTGCAATACAATAAAAAACAGCGTGCTTTACAGATGAGTTTTCGTCGCAAGGGCAGTAATGACTTGTTTGAACAAACGCAATGCCCTGTTTTGGTGCCTCAGCTTGAAGCATTGATAGCGCCTGTTTACCAAGCTCTGAGTCAACTTTCGATTGTAGAGCGCTTAGGGCATGTAGCTTTTTATCTCGCAAAGCAAGGGCCTGCTATCTTATTGCGTCACCTTAAGTTATTGACTAAAAAAGATTATCAAACACTTGAAAAGTTTAGTCTGCAGCACCAAGTTATAATTTTTTTGCAAGGTAATGATGAAAAGGTACAGCAATTGCTTACTTCATCAGGGGAGCAAAGCAAGCCTATTGCCCTTAGTTATGCCCTAACACCTTGGCAGCAAGAAATCACATTTGCACCGAACAATTTTATTCAAGTTAACGCAGACGTTAATTTGCAAATGATCGAGCAAGCTTTGGCTTGGTTAGACATACAGCAAGACGATAACGTATTAGACTTATTTTGTGGTTTAGGCAATTTCAGTTTACCTATCGCCACACAAGCGGCACAAGTCGTCGGAGTCGAAGGGGTCAATAGCATGGTGACACAAGCGAGCGCAAATGCTCATCATGCGGGCCTTGCTAATGCGGCTTTTTATCAAGCCGATCTGAGTCAAGACTTTAGCTCGCAACCTTGGGCTAAGCAAAGATTCAATAAGGCTTTGCTCGACCCCGCGCGTGATGGTGCACTGTTTGTGACTGAACATTTGGTTAAACTAAAATGCGAGCGCATTGTCTATGTGTCATGTAACCCCGCCACCATGGCGCGAGATGCCAAGGTGTTGTTGGATAAAGGTTACACCTTATCAAAGTTAGGTTTGATAGACATGTTCCCGCAAACTGCGCACATGGAGTCCATGGCGTTGTTCGAGCGAAATAGCAAAAAATAGCGAGAATGCGCTATACCCAAGCAAACCCTCGCCATCATTTTTTCGTGCTAAGCGCATTAAATTGATACGCACTGCTTTTTTGGAGAGTCAGGATTATGGTTTCAGTTAGAGATACCCACTTTATCAATCAACAAGAGCGTGATCCAAAAGCGTGGGCCTCTTCACTTGGACTAAATGAAAAAGATCAACAAAAAATTGAACAGGTTTATGATGCAGTTCAATTAATTAGCCAACAAGAACAGCGACCTGAAGTGCTTGAAATTGGTGTTGAAATGGTGGAAATCTTGATCACCATGAACATGGATATCAGCACCCTAAAAGCAGCCCTTTTATTTCCAAGCTTTGAGCATAAGTTTAAAGATGTGACTTGGATAAGCGAACAGTTTGGCAAGGTAACAGCGCGCTTGGTACAAGGCGTGGCAGACATGGAAGCGATTCGCACCCTACAAAATAAGGGCCACGCGAAACCATCTGACATGCAAATCGATAATCTGCGGCGTATGTTGTTGGCCATGGTTGAAGATGTGCGTGCCGTAGTGATCAAGCTGGCCGAACGCATCTGTTATTTACGCTTGATTAAAAATGCCGCCGAAGAAACACGGGTGCTGGCGGCGCGAGAAATTGCCGATATTTATGCGCCTTTGGCCAACCGTTTAGGTATCGGACAATTAAAGTGGGAACTAGAAGATCTCTCATTTCGCTATCTCCATCCCGACACCTATAAAAAGATCGCTAAGCAATTAGATGAAAAGCGTATTGATCGTGAAGCTTATATAGGCACCTTTGTCGAAAACCTGCGTCAAGGTATGAAAGAGCATGATATTGGCGCCGAAGTGTATGGTAGACCCAAGCATATTTATAGCATCTGGAAAAAGATGCAGAAAAAATCCTTGGCCTTTGATGAGTTATTTGATGTTCGCGCAGTGCGAATTATTTGCCAGCGATTACAAGATTGCTATGCCGCATTAGGCGTTGTACATACTCTCTATAACCATTTACCTAGCGAATTTGATGACTATGTTGCTAACCCTAAACCTAACGGCTACCAGTCAATTCATACCGTGGTTTTAGGGCCGCAGGGGCGGCCTGTCGAAATTCAAATCCGAACCCAAGCCATGCATGAAAATGCCGAGCTAGGTGTGGCGGCGCATTGGAAATACAAAGAAGGAGCCGTTGGTAAAGACAACGGTTATGAAGATCGTATTGCTTGGCTGCGTAAGCTTATCGCCTGGCAAGATGACATGGCTGAATCGGGCAGCTTGGTTGATGAGGTGCGCAGTCAGGTATTTGAAGAGCGTGTATATGTGTTTACGCCTAAAGGTGAGGTGGTTGACTTGCCCGCTGGCTCAACGCCGTTAGATTTTGCCTACTATATACATAGCCAAGTTGGCCATCGCTGCATCGGCAGTAAGGTCGGCGGAAAAATAGTGCCATTTACCTATCACCTGCAAACCGGCGATCAGGTTGAGATCATTACCCAAAAAGAGCCCAACCCAAGCCGAGACTGGCTCAACGCTCATACCGGATATGTTAATTCATCACGCGCACGGGCCAAAATTGCCACTTGGTTTCGCCAGCTTGATAAAGATAAACATATCTTAGCCGGCAAGGAAATGCTCGAAACTGAGCTAGCTAAGCACGGTTTGAAGCTCAGTGCCGCAGAGCCAGCATTGAAAAAAGCGAATGTGGCGTCGATGGAAGAGTTATTTGCGGGGATCGGCAGTAACGACATTCGCCTGAATCAATTTATTAATATTATTCAAACTTTAAGAAACAAACCGAGCGCCGCTGAAGCGGATCGCCAAGCCTTAGAAGAAGTGGCTAAGCGCTCTGCTGCCGCGCCGAAAAATCGCCGCAAAAAGGATCATGTGGTGGTCAATGGCGTGGGTAACTTAATGACCTCTATTGCACGTTGTTGTCAGCCGGTGCCGGGGGATGAAATTTGCGGTTACATAACCCAAGGCCGTGGCATATCTGTGCATCGAAGTGAATGTGAACAGCTTAAGGACTTGGAAGAAGCGCACCCAGAGCGTGTTATCGAGGCGCAGTGGGGCAGTGAAGAATCGGCCGGCTATTCGTTAACGGTGCGGGTGACGGCGATGGATCGAAATGGCCTATTAAAAGACATCACCACCTTATTGGCGAATGAAAGAGTCAATGTGCTTGGCGTCAAAAGTCATTCGGATACACGCAGTCAAACCGCCATTATTGATATGGAATTGGAAATCAATAATGTGGACTCTTTGAGTAAAGTACTTTCTAAGGTCAATGCCCTAAAAGGCGTGTCGGAAACCAAACGGATTTAATGCAAACATGAAATCAAAACAAGCCAACATTACCCAGCTTCTCGATATTATGGCGAAACTGAGAGATCCTGACGGCGGTTGTCCTTGGGATCAAAAGCAAACCTTTCGTTCTATTGTGCCTCACACCTTAGAAGAGGCTTATGAAGTGGCCGATGCCATTGAGCAGCAAGATTATCAAGAATTAAAGGGTGAATTGGGCGACTTACTGTTTCAGGTGGTGTTTTATGCTCAGCTTGCTAAAGAAGAGCAATTGTTTGATTTTAATGATGTGGTCGAGACGGTATCGGAAAAATTAGTACGCCGTCATCCTCATGTTTTCGGTCAAGTGGATTTTGCCGATGAGCAAGCGGTGAAAGCAAACTGGGAAGCGGAAAAAGCCCAAGAAAGAGCAGCCAAAGCTGGCGCTGAGCAAGTCGAGGCTCTAAGTGTACTCAACAACATACCGCGCTCGATGCCGGCATTAACAAGGGCCAATAAGATCCAAAAACGTTGTGCAACGGTGGGTTTTGATTGGCACACCTTAGGCCCCGTGGTCGATAAGATCAAAGAAGAAATCGATGAAGTACTGGATGAAGTGCATCAGATTGAGCCCGATCAAGACCGAATTGAGGATGAAGTAGGGGATTTACTGTTTGCTACCGTCAATCTCGCTCGGCATTTAAAACAAGATCCTGAGCAGGCATTGCGCCGTGCGAATGATAAATTTGAGCGTCGATTTCGCTTGTTAGAAAAGCACTTTTTGAACCAAAACAAAGCGCTGGATCAATGTTCCTTAGAAGAAATGGAACTAATTTGGCAAAAAGTGAAAGAAACTTACGAAAGTTGATTTAAAACAAGATGAAAATTTCTTGCCTCGTTACACTATCTTTCATTGTGAGCTAGGGGTGGTTTTGTTATAATTTTTTCCCGTCTTGAACGTCTCAAAACCATCGTAAAACTCCTAACTTCTCAGGATCAGCATGACTACAAAGTATATATTCGTAACAGGTGGGGTAGTTTCATCCCTAGGTAAAGGCATTGCAGCCGCTTCACTGGCCGCTATCCTTGAAGCTCGTGGCCTAAAAGTCACGATCATGAAGCTGGACCCATATATCAACGTGGATCCGGGTACCATGAGTCCTATTCAGCACGGTGAGGTATTTGTTACCGACGATGGCGCTGAAACTGATCTTGATTTAGGTCACTATGAGCGTTTTATTCGCACTAAGATGACCAAGCGAAATAACTTCACTACGGGTCGTGTTTACTCAGACGTATTAGCAAAAGAGCGTCGCGGTGATTACTTAGGCGCAACCATTCAAGTGATTCCACACATTACTAATGGCATTAAAGAGCGCGTTATTGCTGGTGGTGAAGGGGTTGATATCGCGATTGTAGAAATTGGCGGTACCGTAGGTGATATCGAATCACAACCTTTCTTAGAAGCGATTCGTCAGTTAGGCACCGAAGTGGGCCGTGACCACGCTATCTTTATGCATTTAACCCTAGTGCCGTTCTTAGGCGCAGCGGGTGAAGTAAAAACTAAGCCGACTCAGCACTCTGTTAAAGAGTTACGTAGTATTGGTATTCAGCCAGATATTTTGGTTTGTCGTAGCGACCGTACCATTCCAGCCAATGAACGCGCAAAAATTTCATTATTCTGTAATGTAGAAGAAAAAGCCGTTATCTCATTAAAAGATGTCGACAGTATCTACAAGATCCCAGCATTGCTAAAAGCGCAAAACTTGGATGAATACTGCGTTCGTCGTTTTGGTTTAACTTGTCCAGAAGCGGATTTAAGCGAGTGGGAACGCGTTATTTATGAAGAAGCGAACACCACAACCGAGCTGACTATTGCGATGGTAGGCAAGTATGTTGAGCTACCTGATGCTTACAAATCGGTTAACGAAGCATTAAAGCACGGTGGTTTGAAAAACCAAGCCAGCGTTAGTATTAAATACATTGACTCACAAGACGTTGAAGCAAAAGGCACAGATATCCTAAAAGGTGTCGATGCGATTTTAGTGCCAGGCGGCTTTGGTAAGCGCGGTGTTGAAGGTAAGATTTTAACTGCGCAGTATGCTCGTGAAAATAACGTACCGTATTTAGGTATCTGTTTAGGTATGCAAGTGGCGCTAATTGAATATGCGCGTAATGTTGCGGAGATGGAAGCGGCGCATTCGACCGAGTTTAATCCAAATACACCAAATCCTGTGGTGGGTCTTATCACCGAGTGGATCGATGAAAGCGGTAACGTAGAAACTCGCAGTGAAGACTCTGACTTAGGTGGCACCATGCGTGTGGGTTCACAGCTATGTCACTTAGTGAAAGGCTCTAAGGTACATGACATGTATGGCAGTGACACGATTTATGAGCGTCATCGTCATCGTTATGAAGTAAATAATCATCTTTTACCGCAAATCGAGAAAGCCGGTTTGAAGGTAACAGGCTTGTCGGCAGACAAGAAATTGGTGGAAATTATCGAGAATCCAAACCATCCTTGGTTTGTTGCAGCGCAATTCCACCCTGAATTTACATCGACGCCGCGTGATGGTCATCCATTGTTCGAAGGCTTTATTAAAGCGGCTCGTGAATACCAAAATCGGGAAGATAAGTAGTCCTGCAATGAGAAACCGATGACTTACTCTTTGAGTATCTTATTGAGTTTCTCATTGACCCGATAGCTAAGATTTGTTAAAAAATTCATAATTTAAAATGTTGTAAAATTACATAAATGTAGAGGAAATCTTAATGTCTAAGATCGTTAAAGTTCTAGGTCGTGAAATTATCGACTCACGTGGTAACCCAACTGTTGAAGCTGAAGTACACCTAGAAGGTGGTTTCGTTGGTCTAGCAGCTGCGCCTTCTGGTGCTTCTACTGGTTCTCGCGAAGCGCTTGAGCTACGTGACGGCGACAAAGCACGTTTCCTAGGTAAGGGCGTTCTTAAAGCGGTTGCTGCTGTAAATGGTCCAATCGCAGATGCGCTAGTTGGTAAAGATGCAGGCGCACAAGCTGAAATCGACCAAATCATGATCGACCTAGACGGTACAGAGAACAAATCACAGTTCGGTGCTAACGCTATCCTAGCTGTATCTCTAGCTAACGCTAAAGCAGCTGCAGCGTCTAAAGGTAAGCCTCTATACGAGCACATCGCTGACCTAAACGGTACTTCTGGTGTTTACTCTATGCCTCTACCTATGATGAACATCATCAACGGTGGTGAGCACGCTGACAACAACGTTGACATCCAAGAGTTCATGATCCAACCAGTTGGTGCTAAGACGCTTAAAGAAGGTCTACGTATCGGTGCTGAAGTATTCCACAACCTAGCTAAAGTACTTAAGTCTAAAGGCTACAGCACTGCAGTGGGTGACGAAGGTGGTTTCGCTCCTAACCTTAAATCTAACGCTGAAGCACTAGAAGTTATCGCAGAAGCTGTTGCAGCTGCTGGTTACGAACTAGGTAAAGACGTTACTCTTGCTATGGACTGTGCTGCATCTGAGTTCTACGACAAAGAAGCTGGCATCTACAACATGAAAGGCGAAGGTAAGACTTTCTCTTCTGAAGAGTTCAACCACTACCTAGCTGAGCTAGCTAACAAGTTCCCAATCGTTTCTATCGAAGACGGTCTAGACGAATCTGACTGGGATGGCTTCAAGCACCAAACTGAGCTACTAGGTGACAAGCTTCAACTAGTAGGTGACGATCTATTCGTTACTAACACTAAGATCCTAGCGGAAGGTATCGAGAAAGGCATCGCTAACTCTATCCTTATCAAGTTCAACCAAATCGGTTCTCTAACTGAGACGCTAGCTGCAATCAAGATGGCTAAAGATGCAGGCTACACAGCTGTAATCTCACACCGCTCTGGCGAAACTGAAGATGCAACTATCGCTGACCTAGCGGTAGGTACAGCTGCAGGTCAAATCAAAACTGGTTCTATGAGCCGTTCTGACCGTGTTGCTAAGTACAACCAACTAATCCGTATCGAAGAAGCACTAGGTGAGAAAGCTCCTTTCAACGGTCTTAAAGAAGTTAAAGGTCAGTAATTTTCCCATGCCAATATCACCGATATTGGCTTAAGAAGATTAACTTCTCGAAAATCCTCGCATTAGCGGGGATTTTTTTTGCCTGCTTGTTTGTACCGTAAAGAAAAGGCTCAAACTCACAGAAAATAGCCCTAAACAAGCACCGCCCTCAGATTAGATTGGCTAATGGCGAATAATTTAAACTTGAGTTGCTGATTTACGTGCTTTTATATGGGAAACTAGCTGGCATTAAAGACATTACGCTTTGCTAACATAACCTGACCTATGGCTTGCTAAAACACTATGCGTTTTTTCACTCTGCTTTTATGCCTGATATTGGCTCTGCTGCAATACCATCTTTGGCGTGGTAAAAATGGCTTGGCTGACTATACTCGCCTTGCCGAGGAGGTAAACCAACAAGAGCTAGATAACGCGGTATTACGCGAGCGAAATCAACGTATGTTTGCTGATATAGCCGATCTAAAACAAGGAACCGAATCCGTTGAAGAGCGTGCCCGCAATGAGCTTGGTCTGATCAAGCAAGGGGAGACCTTCTTTCGCATTCTACCCAAAGAAAAGAAGTTAAATGAATAAGCAAACTTATGCGGCGGTTGTTCCTGCTGCAGGGATAGGCTCGCGAATGCAAGCTGAGCTGCCTAAGCAATATTTGCCTTTGTCTGACTCAACTGTGATTGAGCTGTCACTCGCGACCTTATTAGCTCATCCTAAAATCGAACAAGTGGTCGTGGTGTTGGCTGAAAATGACCACTGGTTTAAACAGTTAAGCTGTGCTCAGCATCCTAAATTGACTCTAGCGATAGGCGGAGCAGAAAGAGCCAACTCGGTATTGAGTGGATTATTAGCGGTTAAGCAAGCTGATTGGGTGCTGGTTCATGATGCTGCTCGCCCCTGCTTGACTAAAGGCGACATCGATTTATTAATTGAACATACTGGTAGCAAGCAGCAGGGGGCAATTTTGGCCACCCAGGTTCGTGATACCATGAAACGCTGCGCTGAATCAGGACAGATTATTAAAACGGTGGCACGAGAGCAGCTTTGGCACGCTTTGACGCCACAAGCTTTTTTGCGCGATCAGCTGATTCAAAGTTTACAACAAGGCATAACGTTGGGCCGCCAAATTACCGATGAAGCATCGGCGATAGAGCTCGCCGGATTGCCTTGCTCGGTCATTGCGGGGCGTGCAGACAATATTAAAGTGACTCGACCAGAAGATATGGCAATGGCCGAGCTGTTTATCAAGCAACTAAAAAATGAAGGCTTAGCATGATTAGAATAGGGCACGGTTTTGATGTGCATAAATTTGGTGGTGAAGGCCCTGTGATTATTGGCGGCGTTGCCGTGCCTTACGAACAAGGCTTAGTTGCTCATTCAGACGGTGATGTGGCATTGCATGCGGTGACTGATGCGATTTTAGGCGCCCTTGCCTTAGGTGATATTGGCCGCCACTTCCCTGATACCGATGCCAGTTATGCTGGTATTGATAGCCGCATACTATTAAGAGACGTGTTTGCCAAGGCTAAAGAAATGGGCTTCAGTTTAGGTAATTTGGATGTCACTATCATAGCTCAGGCACCGAAAATGGCGCCACACATTGATGCGATGAGGGCTTGTTTAGCGGCGGATCTGGAAGCAGAACTATCTCAAGTCAACGTAAAGGCGACGACATCTGAAAAGCTGGGCTTTACCGGTCGTAAAGAAGGTATTGCTTGTCATAGCGTGGTGTTATTGGTGGCCAACTCATGAGTATTGAAATGAATTGGGCCTACCTTCATGGTGCTCCAAGTATTAGCGCACAGTTTAAACAACAAGTAGAAGACTTCGTGGTGGTTGAAAACCTCGGTTTTGAGCCAACCGGTGAAGGAGAGCACGTTTTTATTCGCTTGCAAAAGCGAGATGAAAATACTCAATTTGTTGCCAAGCAAATTGCTAAAATTGCGGATTTACCGGCCAAAATGGTGACCTATGCCGGACTAAAAGATCGCCGAGGCATTACCGAACAGACCTTCTCTGTCCACATACCGGGTTTAGTGACGCCAGATTTTAGTGCGTTAAACAGTGAAAATATCACTATTTTGGATATTACTCGCCATAATAGAAAGTTAAAAACGGGGGCTTTAGCTGGTAACGCTTTCTCGATTCGCCTGCGCGACGTGTCTGATATGGCGCAATTGCTTCAAAGAGTCGAATTGATAAAGCAAGGTGTGCCCAATTATTTTGGTCAGCAGCGTTTTGGCTTTGCTGGTGGCAATATCAGCTCGGCGAAAGCCATGTTTGCAGGGCGCAAAATAAAAGATAGATTTAAACGCAGCATGTATTTGTCGGCAGCGCGTAGCTATTTGTTTAATCGTGTTGTCAGCGCGCGTATCGAACAACAATTAGCGTTCACTGTATTGCCGGGTGATTGTTGTGGACTGGTCGGAAGCCGTTCATTTTTTACCACTGAGGAAGCGGATCCTAGTTTAAGTCAGCGCTTGGCTGAGCATAATATCCAGTTAACTGGGCCGCTTTGGGGTAAGGGCGAGCTGGCGTCTAACCTAGCTGCCAAAGAGTTTGAGCTAGGCGTGCTTGAAAATGAAATAGAATTAAAGCAAGGCCTTGAAGCCAATGGTTTAAGACAAGAGCGACGTGCGCTATTTTTACTGCCAGATCAGCTGCAAGTTGAGGTAGATGGTAATGATGCGGTGATCAGTTTCTACTTGTCATCGGGTTGTTATGCAACCAGTGTAATTCGAGAATTAATCGAAGAGCAGGAAAGTCATGCAAATATTAGTGAGTAATGATGATGGTGTTTTTGCTCCGGGGATAGCCGCATTATCCAATGCCTTATCCGAAATTGCGCATGTCATCACTGTGGCGCCAGAGCGAAATCACAGCGGTGCGAGTAACTCGTTAACGTTAGAGTCACCGTTAAGACTACGCCATTTAGATAATGGTTTTTATAGTGTAAATGGTACGCCCACAGACAGCGTGCATTTAGCGATTAACGAATTGTTTGAGCAAGAGCCGGATATTGTTATAGCGGGTATCAACGAAGGCGCAAACCTCGGTGACGATGTCATTTATTCGGGTACCGTGGCAGCGGCAACCGAAGGTCGTTTTCTTGGTTTGCCAGCGATGGCTGTTTCGCTTGTGGGCGATAAGCACTACGACACGGCGGCGCACTTCGCTAAAGTGGTGCTTGGCAAACTACAACAATTCGGCCTAGCGGGTTCGCAAGTACTTAATATAAACGTCCCCGATCTGCCATTAGATGAAATTAAAGGTATTAAACTGACTCGCTTAGGTAGCCGTCATCGTGCTGAGCCTATCGTTAAGCAAATTGATCCAAGAGGAAAAGCTATCTTTTGGATAGGTCCACCAGGCAAAACCCAAGATGCTGGCCCAGATACCGATTTTGATGCTATTGCAAATGGTTATGTCTCAGTGACGCCGTTGACCATTGATTTAACCCATCAAGATGCATTAGCCAAAATGAAACTAAATTGGGAGTTAAGTTAAATGCTAACCTTAGCCACCACTCCGGCAGGCATTGCACTCGCCAATACTTTACGTGAGATGGGGATCGCTAATGAAAAGGTATTAGCGGTTATAGCGAAAACGCCTAGACAGGTTTTTGTCGATGAGGCCTTTTCTCACCAAGCTTGGGAAAATACGGCGCTTCCCATCGGTCAAGGGCAAACTATTTCGCAGCCCTATATCGTCGCACGTATGACAGAATTATTACTTGAGGTCGATCCGCAGCACGTTTTGGAAGTGGGCACGGGGTCGGGTTACCAAACCACGGTTTTATCGCAATTGGTTCCATCGGTTTGCACCATAGAAAGGATAAAAAGCCTCAAGTTTCAGGCAAGACGTAAGTTTAATCGGTTAGATTGTCACAACGTGGTGACAAAACATGGCGATGGCTGGCAGGGATGGGCAAGCAAAGGGCCATTTGATGCCATTATCGTGACTGCCGCTGCGAGCTCTGTACCAGACGCACTTCTGGCACAACTTAAAATTGGTGGCCGATTAGTTATTCCGGTTGGTGAGCAAGAACAGCTACTTAAGGTTATTACTCGCGAACAACAACGTTTGGTTAGCCAAACAATCGAAATGGTTCGTTTTGTGCCACTTATTAATGGGGAATTGGCTTGAATATATGGCGACTCTAATTTTGCGTTGGTCTCGCGCTCCGTTTATCTTGCTTATCTTACTTCTGTCGGCATGTAGTGCCAACCATACCCCTGCTCCTGTTAAAACCGTAGGCAAATATCAAAAGCAAACTTATGGTCAATTATCGCAAAGTGTTTACCAAGTAAAAAAGGGGGATACCTTGTTTGGTATCGCCTGGCGAGCAGGTAAAGATTATAAAGATATCGCCGCATACAACCGAATCAAGCCCCCATATACCATCTTCGTCGGACAAAAACTAAAAATCCCCCCATCCGGATATAATTCTACTGGAACCGGTTCCACTAGCGCGAATAACCAGTCGAAAGCTAAAGTTCAAGCCAAACCAGTAATTAATACAGCAGATCATAAAAATTCAACAATTCAACAAAAAAAACTTGAACAGCCAAAAAGAAAGGAATACGCTGAAAAAACTAAGAACAAAAATGCAACAACTGACGTAGCTTCGAACAAGATTACTCAATGGCAATGGCCAACCGAAGGAAAAATAGTTGCACGTTTTTCCACCGCAGAATTGGGTAACAAGGGCATCGATATTGCCGGAAAGCGAAATCAGGCTGTTAAAGCATCGGCCGATGGCAAAGTGGTATACGCCGGAAGTGCCTTAAGGGGATATGGCAAGTTAATCATCATTAAACACAACGATGACTACCTTAGCGCTTATGCTCATAATGATAAGTTGCTCGTTAAAGAGCAACAAACGGTTAAAGTGGGCCAGCTCATAGCTGAAATGGGAAGTACGGGCACAACAGATGTCAGGCTTCATTTCGAAATTAGGTACCGCGGTAAATCCGTAGATCCATTACGGTTTTTACCAAAAAAATAACCGTAGCAGTGCATTTGTACTGCGACTGTTAGGGAGAACACAGTATGAATCTCACTACACAAAAAACCAGCACGATTGCCAAAGACGTAGATCTTATCGATGATCAAGACATTGAATTACTTGATATTGAAGATGATATCGATGAAGAGTTAATGGTCGCTTCTGAAGTCAAAAACCTAGATGCAACCCAGCTTTACTTAGGGGAAATTGGCTTTTCGCCATTACTTACTGCCGAGGAAGAAGTTTATTACGCAAGACGCGCACTTCGTGGTGATGAAGTTGCACGTAAACGTATGATTGAAAGTAATTTACGTTTGGTAGTGAAAATTGCTCGCCGTTACAACAATCGTGGCTTGGCATTACTCGACTTGATTGAAGAAGGTAACCTAGGTTTGATTCGTGCTGTTGAGAAGTTCGACCCTGAACGCGGCTTTAGATTCTCGACTTATGCTACTTGGTGGATACGTCAAACCATCGAACGGGCAATAATGAACCAAACGCGCACTATTCGTTTGCCTATTCATGTGGTTAAAGAGCTTAATGTATATTTACGTACCGCCCGTGAATTGGCTCAAACCTTAGATCATGAGCCTACCGCTGAAGAGATTGCTGAAAAGTTAGATCGCCCAGTTGAAGACGTCAATAAAATGCTGCGCCTGAATGAACGCATCAGCTCGGTTGATACACCTATTGGCGGCGACACCGACAAAGCTTTACTCGATGTGATTGCTGATGAAAAATCAGGTGGCCCAGAGGGGTCTACACAAGACGATGACATTAGCTCAAGCCTAGTGCATTGGTTAGAAGAGCTTAATCCTAAGCAACGTGAAGTGTTGGCAAGACGTTTTGGTTTATTAGGTTATGAAGCTTCTACGTTAGAAGATGTAGGCCGTGAGATTGGCTTAACGCGTGAGCGAGTAAGACAAATTCAGGTAGAAGCACTGCGCCGCTTACGTGATGTATTAACTCAACAAGGCCTCAACATTGAAGCGCTATTTCGTGAGTAGGTCTAGTTAAGGCAATAATCTGTCTTGTTGTGTTTAAAAAGCCGCAAACCAATGCGGCTTTTTTGATCTTATTGAAAACTATTTAGTCGCTCAAACAAGCTAATTAGACACCATTACAAGCGTTGTTTTAACTGGTACAACAGTTCTAAGGCTTGTTTGGGCGTTAATTCATCTGGATTAATGGCGCTTAGTTCCTCAACGACGGGATGGGGTAGCTCAAAAGGCAAGCTTGGCTGGCTTGGTTGCTCAATATGGCTTAGCGTTGAACTGGCTGCTAATTGCTGCTGTCCTTGGCTTTCTAGCTGATGCAATTTACGTTTGGCTTGCTGTATCACTTGCTTAGGTACGCCTGCTAACGCCGCTACTTGCAAGCCAAAGCTCTTGCTTGCTGCCCCTTCTTGCACCGAATGCATAAAGGCAATGCTATCTTGGTGCTCCACGGCATCAAGATGGACATTGGCTAAGCCATCAATTAACTCAGGTAATTGGGTTAATTCAAAATAATGGGTGGCAAATAAGGTGAGAGCCTGCGTGGCTTGCGCTAAATGTTCGGCACAAGCCCAAGCCAGTGACATACCATCATAGGTGCTGGTGCCGCGACCAATTTCATCCATCAAGACCAAGCTTGATGCAGTGGCATTGTGGAGAATATTAGCGGTTTCAGTCATTTCAACCATAAAAGTTGATCGACCACTCGCTAAATCATCACTGGCACCGATGCGGGTGAAGATCCTATCAACATTACCAATCACCGCTTCATCGGCCGGTACATAGCAACCTATGTGCGCCATTAATACAATTAATGCTATTTGCCGCATATAGGTAGATTTACCGCCCATATTGGGACCGGTAACAATTAACATGCGGCGTTCGGGGTGCAGCGCTACCGGATTGGCAATAAATGGATCATGACTGACTTGCTCAACAACAGGGTGGCGACCTGCATTAATCTTAATGCCAGATGCTTCGGTTAAACTGGGTTTAACATACTGCAAGGTTTCGGCACGCTCGGCAAAGTTCGCTAAGACATCAAGCTCGGATAGTGCTATTGCGGTTTGTTGTAGTTTGCTCAAATAAGGTAGCAAGGTGTCGAGTAATTCATCGTAAAGCTTTTTCTCTAAGGCAAGGGCTTTACCTTGGCTCATTAATACCTTGTCTTCATAAGTTTTTAATTCGGGGATCAGATAGCGCTCGGTATTTTTCAGCGTTTGTCGGCGTACATAATGGGCTGGAACTTGGTCGCTTTGACTGCGGCTGACTTCAATGTAATAACCATGAACCTTGTTATAACTCACTTTTAAAGTCGCAATGCCGGTTGCTTGTTTTTCACGCTCTTCCAATTCCGCGAGGTAATCCGTGGCGCCTTTAGACAAGTTGCGCCACTCATCAAGTTCAACGTGGTAACCCGGTGCGATAACTCCTCCGTCTCGGATCAGTACCGGTGGGTTATCAATGATTGCTCGCTCGAGTAGCTGCGCTAACTCAGGATATTGGTCAATGCGCTGACACAGTTTTTGCAGTAATTCCACACCACTGTCAGCAAATAGTTGGTGTAATTCAGGTAAGGTTGCGAATGCATTTTTAAGTTTTACGAGATCACGAGGTCTGGCGCTTTTTAGGGCTAAACGTGCAATAACTCGTTCAATATCGCCGATGTTCTTAAGCAGTTCGCTACAGTCGGTGTAAAAGTTGAGGTCTATCAAGGCTTCAATTTGGTTTTGCCTTTGTTGCAACAATTCAATATTTCGACTCGGCTGGTGGATCCAGCGTTTTAATAGTCGACTGCCCATGGCGGTTGCGGTGTTATCTAATACTTCTGCTAAGGTATTTTCATAACCCCCGGCAAGGTTTTGGGTAAGCTCTAAGTTACGTCTCGTTGCGGCGTCTAATATCACAACCGCTTGATTTTGCTCTAAGCTGATGCTGTTAATATGAGGCAGGGCGGTGCGTTGGGTATCTTTAATATATTGCAATAGACACCCTGCAGCGCATAGCGCCGTGTTGGCATTGGCAACACCAAAACCGACTAAATCACGCGTCGCAAATTGCTGGGTGAGGGTGCGTGTTGCTGTGGTTAATTCAAACTCCCATTCCGGCCGGCGGCGGATCCCACGTCTTTGCTCAATTAATTGCACATAAGCGAAATCTTCGGGGTAGAGTAATTCTGCTGGGTCTAAGCGTTGTAATTCCGCTTGTAAGGTTTCTTGCTCGGCAAATTGGTTAATTACAAAGCGGCCGCTGGTGATATCTAAGGTGGCTAAGCCAAAACTAGACTGCTGGTAGTAAACGCAACAGATTAAGTTATCGCGGCTGTCGTCAAGTAAGGCTTCATCACTGACGGTTCCAGGGGTAATAATACGAACAATTTTACGCTCAACAGGTCCTTTGCTGGTGGCGGGATCACCCACTTGCTCACAGATGGCCGCTGACTCTCCCAGTTGGACCAACTTAACTAAATAGCCTTCAACAGCGTGGTGGGGAACCCCTGCCATCGGAATGGGTTGACCTGCAGTTTGGCCTCGCTTGGTTAAGGAAATACCCAACAAACGCGAGGCCTTTTTAGCATCATCAAAAAATAACTCATAAAAATCGCCCATTCGGTAAAACAGCAGGATATCAGGTGCTTCCGCCTTTAATGCCAAATACTGTTGCATCATAGGGGTGTGTTGCGAAACATTGTCTTTACTCATCAAGGAATCTCTGCTGTTTGAATCTCGGATTTGATAGTGTGACTATCATTAAACTTGGTTAGAATGCAATTGCAATGAAATAGGCCAATAAAAAACTGATTTTATATACAGTGCACTTTTTTCTTGATACTGTACGAAACCACAGTATACTAAAGCCAATTAATTAAATTATTTTACCTTACTGGAGTCGTAAATGGATCCAAATAAAGAAAAAGCGTTAGCAGCAGCATTAGGCCAGATTGAAAAGCAATTTGGTAAAGGTTCGATTATGCGTTTAGGCGACGGTGCTGCCGCTATGTTAGATATTGAATCTGTTTCGACTGGCTCACTTGGGCTTGATGTTGCGCTAGGCATAGGGGGGCTTCCTTATGGCCGTATCGTAGAAATCTATGGTCCTGAGAGCTCAGGTAAAACGACACTGACATTACAAGCTATTGCCGAAGCACAAAAGCAAGGAAAAACCTGTGCATTTATCGATGCTGAACATGCGCTTGATCCTATTTATGCGCGTAAGCTAGGTGTTAATGTTGATGAACTATTAATTTCTCAGCCAGACACCGGTGAACAAGCACTCGAAATATGTGACATGTTAGTGCGCTCGGGTGCCGTTAATTTAGTGGTTATTGACTCGGTTGCCGCATTGACGCCTAAAGCTGAAATTGAAGGTGACATGGGTGACTCTCATGTTGGTTTACAAGCTCGCTTGATGTCACAAGCCTTGCGTAAGCTAACGGGTAATATTAAGCAAACAAACTGTCTTTGTATCTTCATCAACCAAATCCGGATGAAGATTGGTGTGATGTTTGGCTCACCAGAAACAACCACAGGTGGTAACGCCCTTAAATTCTATGCTTCTGTGCGACTTGATATCCGCCGTATCGGCGCGGTAAAAGAAGGTGAAGAAGTGGTGGGTAATGAAACTCGCGTTAAGGTTGTGAAGAACAAAGTATCTCCTCCATTTAAGCAAGCCGAGTTCCAAATTCTCTATGGTGGTGGTATCAACCGTTTAGCTGAGGTGATTGACTTAGGCGTAAAAGAAAAGTTAATCGAAAAAGCAGGTGCATGGTTCTCATACAAGGGTGACAAAATTGGTCAAGGTAAAGCAAATGCCTGTCGTTACCTGACCGAACACCCACATATCGCACAAGAAATTGAAGGCTTATTACGTGAAGCGTTACTGCCTAAACCTGATGCCAAAAATGGTAAAGCGAGTAACGAGGCCGTTGAGTTAGCGAATGAGCTTGATGAATCGCAGTTGGATTGATCGCAGCGATGCCAGTTATAACCAAGTTTATCAAGCACTGATAAACTTGGTTTCAAGACGAGAGCACTCTCGTCTTGAAATCAAACAAAAACTTCTGCAAAAAGAATACCCCAGCCAGCTTATTGAACAAGCCATCAGCCATTGTTGCGAATGTGATTACATTAATGATGCACGCTATTGCGCTAGCTTTATTCGGATCAAAGCGAATAAAGGGTTTGGTTTAGGGCGGCTCACTATGGAATTAAAGCAAAAAGGTATCTCGGCTGAGCAAATCCAGCAGGCTTTGGACGAGTTAGCGCTCGATTGGTACCAGATCGCACAGCAATGTTATCAAAAGAAGTACGGTGACAAGCAAATTGATGATTATAAAGAGCGCCAGAAACGTCAGCGCTATCTATTTTCTCGTGGCTTTGATAGTGATCAAGTTCGTTTTGCAGTTGCCCAGCATCAGTCAAGTTAATCACTAATGCCAGAAGATTAAGCGCTGGCCAGCGCTTTTGAATTGGATTTTAGTTTGAAAATTCGTTGCACCATAGCGCACCTGTACATTTGATTGTGCATTTATGCTAGTTAAGCTGACTTTCACATCATATTGCTAAGGTGAACAACGAGCCTAAGCCCGTACTATTTTGAATTCGCGCTGTTTACTTTTCCCCCGTGTTTCGCCGTGATATATTGTGCCGATTTAATTTTGTCGATTAGTGCTGCCTGTATGGCTGGGCATTAATGATTTTATTTAGTTTAACTCGGAACCTTAATTCATGAGCCAATCCACCGCTGAGATCCGCAATGCGTTTCTTGGATACTTTGAAAGTAAAGGACACCAAGGTGTCGCTAGTAGTCCACTTGTTCCCGGTAATGATCCCACATTGTTGTTTACTAATGCTGGCATGGTTCAGTTTAAAGATGTGTTTTTGGGAATGGATCAGCGCCCATATACCCGCGCGACCACTAGCCAACGTTGTGTTAGAGCCGGTGGTAAACACAATGACTTAGAAAATGTCGGCTACACGGCGCGCCACCATACTTTCTTTGAAATGCTTGGTAATTTCAGCTTTGGTGATTACTTTAAGCGTGAAGCAATTAGTTTTGCTTGGGAATTTTTGACCGAAGTCGTTAAATTACCTAAAGAAAAACTATGGGTCACGGTATTTGAAGAAGATGATGAAGCCGCTGAAATTTGGCTAAAAGAGATTGGCGTTCCGGCTGATCGTTTGTCTCGTATCGGTGCTAAAGATAATTTCTGGTCAATGGGTGATACCGGCCCTTGTGGTCCTTGTACCGAAATCTTCTACGATCATGGTGAGCATATCTGGGGTGGTCCTCCGGGAACGCCAGAAGAAGATGGTGACCGCTATATCGAGATCTGGAACTTGGTTTTCATGCAATTTAACCGTCATGCTGACGGCACCATGGAGCCACTACCTAAGCCTTCGGTTGATACCGGTATGGGCCTTGAGCGTATTGCTGCTATTTTGCAGGGCGTTCATTCAAATTATGAAATTGATATTTTCCAAGCCTTAATTAAAAAGACGGCCGAAATTACGGGTGCTAAAGATTTAGAAGATAAATCATTGCGCGTGGTGGCCGACCACATCCGTTCTTGTAGCTTTTTAATTGCCGATGGTGTGATGCCGTCAAATGAAGGTCGTGGTTACGTGCTGCGTCGTATTATTCGTCGCGCGGTACGCCATGGTCACAAGTTAGGCGCGACAGAGACGTTCTTCTACAAGCTGGTACAAGAGTTGGTTAACCAAATGGGTGAAGCTTACCCTGAGTTAGCTAAGCAACAAGCCATTGTTGAAAAAATGCTAAAGCTGGAAGAAGAACAATTTGCTAAAACGTTAGACCGTGGTCTAGCTATTTTAGATGACGAATTAGCTCAGCTAACGGGCTCGACTATCCCAGGTGAGTTGGTATTTAAACTTTATGATACCTATGGTTTCCCGGCTGATTTAACCGCGGACATTGCCCGTGAGCGAGATCTGGTTATCGATCAAGCGGGTTTTGAAGCGGCAATGCAAGTACAGCGTGAACGTGCGCAAAAAGCCAATAGCTTTGGCACCGATTACAATGAAGCGATCAAGGTTGAACATCAAACCCGCTTCCTTGGTTACAACGTGACCGACAGCAAAGCTAAAATTGTTGAAATCTTCAAGCAAGGTGAATCTGTTTCTTCCCTGAGCCAAGACGAAGAAGGGATTATCATTCTAGGTGAAACACCTTTCTACGCGGAATCTGGCGGCCAAGTTGGCGATACCGGTGAAATTCAATTCCCTGGCGGTGCGTTTGTGGTAACCGATACCCAAAAATCGGGTAATGCTGTCCTGCATTATGGTTACCTATGCGGTAAGGAACTAAGCCGTGATAGTGAAGTCACAGCCGTTGTTGATGAAGAAAAACGTCAAGCGATTGCGCTAAACCACTCGGTAACACATTTATTACATGCTGCGCTTCGTCATACCTTAGGTGAGCACATCTCGCAAAAAGGCTCTTTGGTTGATGCGGAAAAGCTCCGTTTTGACTTTTCACATTTTGAAGCCATGACCATAGAATCTATCCGTCAGGTTGAATTCTTAGTAAATAAAGCTATCCGCAACAACTTTGAAGTCATTACTAAGGTGATGAACATTGAAGAAGCTAAGGCTTCAGGTGCGATGGCTCTGTTTGGTGAAAAATACGACGAAATGGTTCGTGTTGTGCAAATGGGCGACTTTTCAACCGAGCTTTGTGGTGGTACCCATGCCAAGCGCACCGGTGACATTGGCTTTTTCAAAATCATTTCAGAAGGTGGTATCGCAGCTGGCGTGCGTCGTATTGAGGCGGTATCGGGACCGGCGGCTATTGATTTTATTCACAGCCTAGGTGAACAAATTCAACAAACACTTGATCTGGTTAAGGGTGACCAATTCACCATTAGCGCTAAAGTACGCCAAGTGTTGGATCGCTCAAAATCGCTAGAGAAAGAGCTAGAACAACTTAAAGCGAAAATGGCGAGTCAGGCTGGTTCAAACTTGATTGGTCAAGCGGTTGATATTAATGGGGTCCGTGTTGTTATTGCGCATTTAGATGGCATTGAAGCTAAGGCTCTTCGCTCATCGGTTGATGAGCTGAAAAACAAACTGCAGTCAGGCATTGTTTTCTTGGCAACGTCAGGGGAAGGTAAAGTGAGCCTAATTGCAGGTGTTACTAAAGATCTAACAGGCAAGGTTAAAGCCGGCGAGTTAGTCAATATGGTGGCACAACAAGTTGGTGGTAAAGGTGGTGGTCGTCCAGATATGGCCCAAGCAGGTGGCTCGGATGTTGCCGCTTTACCTGATGCATTGAAATCTGTTCAACCTTGGTTAGAGCAACGTCTATAAAAAGGAATAGTACGTGGGTGTAATTGTTCAAAAATATGGTGGTACATCAGTCGGTACGTTAGAGCGTATTGAAGCCGTGGCTGAGCGGGTAAAACGCACCAAAGCTGAAGGTCATGATGTGGTCGTCGTTGTATCTGCAATGTCGGGTGAAACCAACCGCTTAATCGGTATGGCAAAAGAGCTAGACTTAGATGCTAGCCGTCGTGAAATGGATGTGTTGGTGTCTACCGGTGAGCAAGTGACGATAGCCTTGCTAGCCATTGCGCTACAAAAAGCTGGCGTGGATGCGGTCTCGATGACTGGCGACCAAATGCGTATGAAAACCGATTCGAGTTACAGCAAAGCGCGGATCTTGGATGTTGAAACTGAGAACCTCAAAAAACACCTAGCTGAAGGTAAAGTGGTTGTGGTCGCTGGCTTCCAAGGCCGCGATGAGTTCAACAACATTACGACGCTAGGTCGAGGTGGCTCTGATACCTCTGCGGTAGCGGTAGCTGCGGCATTAAAAGCGGATGAGTGTCAAATCTATACCGATGTGGACGGGGTTTACACCACGGATCCACGGATGGTGCCACAAGCAAGACGCTTAGAAACCATTACGTTTGAAGAAATGCTAGAAATGGCTAGCTTAGGTGCGAAGGTTCTACAGATCCGCTCGGTAGAATTTGCAGGTAAATACAGTGTACCGTTGCGTGTACTATCAAGTTTTAAAGAAGGCTCAGGCACTTTAATCAGTTATGAGGAAGTAAACATGGAATCTCCTGTAGTATCAGGTATTGCTTTTAACCGCGACGAAGCACGTTTAACTATCTGTGGTGTACCTGATGAGCCAGCGATGGCGGCACGCGTGCTTTCACCTATCGGTGAAGCGGGTATCGACATTGATATGATAGTGCAAAACACGCTAGGTGACGGTAAAGCTGACTTCACCTTCACTGTTCATCGTGATGATTACCGTCGTGCCACTGAGCTGTTGAACCAAGTTGCTACCGAGGTTGGTGCTAAAAACGTGCAAGGTGATGATCACATTGCTAAAGTATCTATTGTTGGTGTGGGGATGTGGAATCACCCAGGCGTAGCTAAAACTATGTTTGAGGTGCTTGGCCGTGAAAACATTAACATGCATCAGATCTCTACATCTGAAATTAAAGTTTCTGTTTTGATTGACGAGAAGTATCTAGAACTAGCTGTGCGTTCATTACACACTGCATTTGGTTTAGATGCAGAGCCTGAAGCAGGTAAGTAGGCGAAAACCCTAATATCCTATCGGATATTAGGTATTACCTTTTTGGTTGATATATGGATAATAGAATCCAACAAAACAGAAAACGGAAACAAGGAGCTGTATATGCTAATTTTGACTCGTCGTGTAGGTGAAACGTTAATGATCGGTGACGAAGTGACAGTGACTGTTCTAGGAGTAAAAGGTAACCAAGTTCGTATCGGTGTTAATGCGCCAAAAGAAGTCTCTGTGCACCGCGAAGAGATCTACATGCGAATTCAAGCAGAAAAGGGCTCTGATTCTTTCTAACCCTAATTTGATAAAGGAGCCAGTGGCTCCTTTGTTACTTTTGCAGCATCTATATCAAGATATTATCTTAAAGTTCTCACACCAGATGGCACTTGATTAAGAACTGTTCGAACAGTACGCTTTTATTAAAAATTGTTTGACATATTTCCGACTGAAGGTAATATGTGCGCCACCAGAACGGTGAGGTGGCCGAGTGGCCGAAGGCGCTCCCCTGCTAAGGGAGTATGGGGTTTGTAGCCCCATCGAGGGTTCAAATCCCTCCTTCACCGCCATTTATGTTTTGGTATGACGCGCATGTAGCTCAGCTGGATAGAGTACCTGGCTACGAACCAGGCGGTCGGAGGTTCGACTCCTTCCATGCGCGCCACTTCTTCTACTTACATTAGTAAGTGCAAGACCTGCGCAATCAGGTAAAACATTTATGACGCGCATGTAGCTCAGCTGGATAGAGTACCTGGCTACGAACCAGGCGGTCGGAGGTTCGACTCCTTCCATGCGCGCCACTTCTTTTCTTACATTAGTAAGTTCAAGACCTGCGAAATCAGGTAAAACATTTATGACGCGCATGTAGCTCAGCTGGATAGAGTACCTGGCTACGAACCAGGCGGTCGGAGGTTCGACTCCTTCCATGCGCGCCACTTCTTCTACTTACAGTTAGTAAGTGCAAGATCTGAGAAATCAGATAAAACATTTACGACGCGCATGTAGCTCAGCTGGATAGAGTACCTGGCTACGAACCAGGCGGTCGGAGGTTCGACTCCTTCCATGCGCGCCACCTTCTTTGTTTCATCTAGCAACAAAATAATCATTCCAACGCGCATGTAGCTCAGCTGGATAGAGTACCTGGCTACGAACCAGGCGGTCGGAGGTTCGACTCCTTCCATGCGCGCCACTTTCCAAATTCAGTTGTAACTTGTTAACCTTATGTTAGCGATGTCAATGAATCTCCCTGTTGAATATCTATTCTGTATCTATTGTTAATCTTCTGTTAAATATTTTATTTGAGCTTGTGTCTTTGTTGTTGCACTTTTAATAAATATTCATTTTTGCCATCAGTGCTTAGATACTGGGTCTTAGTGTTGTGGTCGTAAATACCGTAAAGATTCTGAATAACTTAGCCATGTGATACATCCTCCTGAATTGTGTTGATTAGCTGATTTATATTACTTAAATCTGTGAGCTTTATAGTGTTAATGCCTTAATTAGTGCGCTTTTGACTGGTAGGGGGTTTAATAATCGCCCAAAATCAGTAGACTAAGGGACTTTTGTGTAAAGTTACTCAAACTATTTTTCGGCTTAAATTAAGCCATTTTTACTAAGTATTAAACAACTTAGCGCGATAGTGTGAGTGTAGGTAGTGCATATTTTTTCATTTATTTGAATGAAATTGAGCTAGACCTAACGATTATAAAAATATAAAAACGACCTAATTGTGAATATTTATTCATCTTGGGTTTGACTTTTTATAGGCCTCAGTAATAATGCTTACGAATTATTGTTTAGGCCCGGATGGACGTAATAAATTATGGATATTACAACTCTGTTATTTGAAGCTGGAAACTTAATGCTGGTTGGTATGATTTCAGTATTCTTGTTTCTTGGCCTATTAGTTATTGTTGTTCAAACAACGGCTAAATATTGTCCTGCAGATATTCCTCCTGCAGCGACCAAAAAGCCTAATCAGCAGCCAACCCAACAGCCGGTGAGCAACACCTTAGATCCCAAATTAATAGCAGCCATTACAAGTGCGGTACAGCAGTACCGTGACAACAAGTAACTTGGTTCTACAAGACTTATAAAAGGAGCACAACGTCATGTCTAAGCCTCTCGCTATTACTGAAGTGGTATTGCGCGATGCGCATCAGTCGCTGTTTGCGACTCGCATGCGAATTGAAGATATGCTGCCTATCGCAGAGAAACTCGACAAAATGGGCTTTTGGTCTTTAGAGACCTGGGGCGGCGCAACATTTGATTCGTGTATTCGTTACCTAGGTGAAGATCCTTGGGAGCGTATTCGTAAGCTCAAACAAGCTATGCCTAATACTAAGCATCAAATGTTGTTACGTGGTCAGAACTTGCTCGGCTATCGTCACTATGCGGATGACGTTGTAGAAAAGTTTGTTGAACGTGCACATGCCAACGGGGTTGATGTCTTCCGTATTTTTGATGCCATGAACGACGTTAGAAACTTTCAAACAGCGGTTAAAGCTGCAGTGAACGTTGGTGCTCATGCACAAGGCACTATTTCTTACACAACCAGTGAAGTTCATACGGTTGACGCTTGGGTCGACATGGCGAAGCGCCTACAGGACATGGGTGCGCACTCTATTTGTATTAAGGATATGGCCGGTCTGTTGAAGCCATATGTTGCCGAAGAGCTTGTAAGTAAAATTAAAGCCAGTGTTGATTTGCCGCTAGCGCTGCACTGTCACGCAACGACTGGTTTAAGCATTGCTACACAGCAAAAAGCCATTGACGCGGGTATTGATATCCTTGATACCGCTATCTCTTCTATGAGTATGACTTACGGTCATTCACCAACTGAAACTATCGTTTCTATTGTTGAAGGTACTGAGCGCGATACCGGCCTTGATCTAGCGGCTCTTGAAGATATTGCCTCTTACTTTCGTGAAGTTCGTAAGAAATACGCTAAGTTTGAAGGTGCATTAAAAGGCGTTGATTCCCGTATCCTTATTGCTCAAGTGCCAGGTGGCATGTTAACCAACATGGAAAACCAGCTTAAAGAGCAAGGCGCGGGCGACCGTCTAGATGAAGTACTAAAAGAAATCCCACGTGTACGTGAAGATCTTGGCTTTATCCCACTTGTAACACCTACCTCGCAAATTGTTGGAACCCAAGCGGTGATCAACGTGCTGATGGGTGAGCGCTACAAAAATATCACCAAAGAAACGGCTGGCGTATTAAAAGGCGAATACGGCGCAACACCTGCACCGGTAAACGCTGAGTTACAACAACGTGTACTTGATGGCGCAGAAGTCATTACTTGTCGTCCAGCCGATCTACTAGAGCCAGAGCTTGCCTCTTTGACTGCTGAGTTCAAACAAAAAGCACAAGAGAAAGGCATTAAAGTAGCCGAGAACGAAGTGGATGACGCATTAATCTATGCTTTATTCCCACAAGTTGGCCTCAAGTTCCTAGAAAACCGTGATAACCCAGCTGCCTTTGAGCCTGTGCCAAGTGCTGATGATGTTAAACCTGCAGCAGCGAAAACTGAGCCAGAAACCTACGCAGTGAAAGTCGATGGTCAGGTATTTAATGTTGAAGTGGGGCCTGCGGGCAGTATTGAAGCTATCACTCCAATTGGCGGTGCTCCGGTTAACATCAATGCGGGTGCTTCTGCGCCATCACCAGCTCCTGCTGCAGGACCTGCTGAGGATGTGACTTCTCCTTTGTCAGGTACCATTTTTAAAGTGGTCGCTCAGCAAGGCAGTCAAGTAAATGAAGGCGACGTACTATTGATTATGGAAGCGATGAAGATGGAAACAGAAGTTCGCGCGGCTAAATCAGGCGTGGTGCAAACCGTGTACGTTAGTGAAGGCGATTCAGTTGCAGTTGGCGATGCCCTGCTTGCGCTGGCATAAGGAGTTGCAGTGGAAGGTTTATTAACCCTATGGCACGACACTGGTATCTATCATTTCGAGTGGAAACAGCTTGTTATGATGGCGGTAGGTGTATTGCTTTTATATCTAGCGATTGTTCGTAAATTTGAACCACTTTTATTATTGCCTATTGGTTTTGGCGCAATCCTCGCCAATATTCCTAACGCGGGTTTAAATGATGAAGGTGGCTTGCTTTACTATGTTTACCACATCGGTATTGATTCTGGCGTGTTCCCACTCTTGATTTTCATGGGTGTCGGTGCGATGACAGATTTCGGTGCATTAATCGCTAACCCTAAAATGCTGTTTTTAGGAGCGGCGGCTCAATTTGGTATCTTTGCTACCTTATTTGGCGCAATTGCCCTTAATGTCATACCTGGTTTTGAGTTCAGCTTACAAGACGCTTCGGCGATTGCGATTATCGGGGGGGCTGATGGGCCAACGGCTATCTTCCTCGCCTCCAAGTTAGCGCCACACCTTCTGGGTGCCATTGCGGTTGCGGCATACTCTTATATGGCATTAGTGCCTTTGATTCAGCCGCCTATTATGCGTGCGCTGACCACCAAAGAAGAGCGTGCCATTAAGATGGATCAGCTTCGTCCTGTGAGTAAGCGCGAGAAGATCTTGTTCCCATTATTGGTACTGGGTGCTTGTATCTTATTGTTACCAGCGGCTACGCCACTTGTTGGTATGTTCTGTTTGGGTAACTTAATGCGTGAGTCGGGTGTCGTTGATCGCTTAAGTAACGCAGCACAGAATGAAATCATTAACACAGTGACCATTTTCTTAGGTCTAGCTGTTGGCTCTAAGCTGTCTGCTAAGTACTTCTTAACACTAGAAACCTTAGGTATCTTGGTGTTAGGTGCGGTGGCATTTGCTATCGGTACTGCCTCTGGTGTGATGATGGCTAAAGTGATGAGTAAGATGTCTGGTGGTAAGGTTAACCCATTACTGGGCGCTGCAGGGGTTTCAGCTGTGCCAATGGCGGCTCGTGTAGTTAACAAGGTTGGTCTTGAGGCTAATCCACAAAACTTCTTGTTAATGCATGCGATGGGACCGAATGTTGCTGGTGTACTAGGTAGCGCGGTTGCGGCGGGTGTGTTACTTGCTCTAGTTGGTTAAGCTTAAACAATAACACAATCGTGTATAGAAGGTGGCCTAGGCCACCTTTTTTGATCTATCGTTCTAGTAAGAAGTAAGTTGTTACATTCACCGAGTGAGATAAATCATCAAACTAAAAAAGCCAATGAAAAAAGTGGATAAACCCATAATCAAATAGAACCCTTTAGCCCCCTGGCGAATAGATAGCCCATTCATTTGTAAAAATACCCACCACAGTAAAGACAATACTAAAGGGATTAGAAACATCCTCGCCATTTATGCTCTCCTTTTAGTGCGAAAAACTAGGTATCTTGGGTATAAGCCAAATCGACTACTGCCGTCTATCTTACAAATTTGCTACACTCCCGCCAACCATTTCTAGTGATACGAGTAGAAGCATTATGTGGACTTATATAATTTGCTTTGCTCCATTAACGACCGTATCCAGTAACGCGATGTCGAAGCGATGATCGAAAGTTTTTTTTATTATGGCACTTCTTTATGGGGATTGTTTGCGACTAGCTTGATTGCTGCAACCATATTGCCGGCAGGCTCAGAAGCCTTACTCAGTGTGATGGTGCTCGATCAACGTTATCCAATCTCGAATATTATCCTGGTCGCCACACTCGGGAATACCTTAGGTGGCTTAGTAACCTATGCCATGGGCTACTGGGCTAGACGCTACAGTAAAAATTTACAATCGCAACACAGCAAAGGGATCCTGCAAGTTCGAAACTATGGTGTATTTTGCCTATTATTTAGCTGGTTACCTATTATTGGTGATGCCTTATGTTTCGCTGCGGGCTGGTTGAAGCTTAATGTTTACTGGTCTAGTGCATTGTTATTAATAGGAAAGTTGATTCGTTATGTGGTGGTTGCATTAGTGGCTCAAGGGATCTTGGCATAACTGAATATTGGCTGTTGAATCAATTAGAAAAAAGGCTTGTAAAATGGTCTTATTGCCCCAATATGTTGGCTATAACTTGACGCCTTAGTGATATGAATGTGCATTTTTGCTTTGGCTGGCTCGTGCTCATCCCCTATTAATTAATAGGCGGTCATGTTAGGCACGGTGTGTCGCGATCTGACTCTTCTGTTTGTTTATGAGTGATAGCCATTTTTAAGGTTTACCACATAGCATAAACTAAGGTTTAAACTTGAATTCAAATTTTGACGAACAAATTGAACTATTAAAAGCAACGCCGGGCGTTCTTACTGGTATTAACCGTGGTGTTGAACGAGAGAGTCTTAGGGTTGAAAAGAATGGTCAGTTGGCTCAAACTGGGCATCCTAGCGCGCTGGGTAAAGCACTCACTCACCCCACTATCACCACAGATTTTGCTGAAAGTTTGCTGGAGTTTATTACACCGGTTTCGACCTCAACGTCAGTGTTGTTTGATCAACTGAGCGATATTCATCATTACACGGTAAAAAATCTAGAGCAGCAGCAATTATGGCCAATGAGTATGCCTTGTTATTGCGCTGATGAAGCAGACATTCAGCTAGCGCAATATGGCACTTCTAATACCGGAAAAATGAAAACTGTGTACCGTGAGGGCCTTAAAAATCGTTACGGTAGCATGATGCAGATAATCTCTGGGGTACATTATAACTTTTCTTTGCCTAACCAGTTTTGGCAAATTAAGTCTGCGCCCGAGTTGTCGGAGCAAGAGACCATCTCAGCAGGCTACATGGCCTTGGTACGAAACTTTTATCGTTTTGGCTGGGTCATTCCTTATCTATTTGGTGCTTCCCCTGCTTTGTGTAGCTCTTTTTTGCAAGGTAAAAGCAGCCAGTTAGATTTTCAAAAACTAGGCAAAGGTACGGTATATTTACCTTATGCCACGTCATTACGTTTAAGTGATCTAGGCTACACCAATAGCAGTCAAGCTGATTTATGTGTTAGCTATAACTCCTTGGATAAGTATCTAGCCTCGGTTGAGCAAGCCGTCAATAGTCACTCAGATACCTTTGCCCGCATTGGTATTAAGCAAGGTGGCGAGTATAAGCAACTCAATGCCAATACATTACAAATTGAAAATGAACTATATGCACCAATACGACCCAAGCGAGTGACATTGGCTGGTGAAAAGCCTCGTCATGCATTAGCGGCTAGAGGGATTGAATATATTGAGGTGCGCTCATTAGATGTAAATCCATTTTCACCTCTGGGTATCACGCCGTTGCAATCGCAGTTTTTAGATGTGTTCTTAACTTGGTGCGCATTAAAGCCTTCGGCCGAGTTTGATCCAAGTCGTTGTAATGAATATAAAGCTAACTTTACCAAGGTGGTTTTAGAAGGCCGTAAACCGGGATTAACGTTAGAAATTAGCCGTGAAGAAATGACTATTCCTGCTTGGGGTGAAAAACTGTTAGGGGAATGGCAGCAAGTGGCGGCCATACTGGATCGTGATAACCATACGCAAGATTTTAGCAAGGCACTTAACGCACTAGCGCCAAGCTTTGAGGATCCTGAGTTAACGCTTTCTGGACAGTTGCTTGAAAAGCTTAAAGCGAATGGCCTAGATAATGGTGATTTTGCGATGCAGTTGTCGCAACGCTATCAGCAAGTGTTGTTGGAGCAGGATTATCAATTCTGGTCAGAGCAGGATTTTATTGACTTCAAATTAGCTTCGGAAAAGCAGCAAGCTGAGATAGAGGCGGCCGATACATTGAGCTTTGATGAGTTTTTAACTCAGTACTTCTCGCCCAACTTGGTGCAAGCTTAAAAAAAAAACAGGAGCCATCCGGCTCCTGAAAACAATGAAAAAAACAATTCTTGCACTAGGTAAGGCAACTGAAAAGGAAAAGAGTTCAATGCAATTGCAGAAAAACATAAAATTTTTTTTGTTGTTGGCCTTAATCGCTATTATTTCCGGATGCAGTACTTCACCGCCAAGAAATCCTGAAAATTTATGTGAGATATTTCAAGAGAAGCGCAGCTGGTATACCGCAGCAAAAGACATGGAAGAAAAGTGGGGCACGCCTATTCATGTGCCTATGGCTATGATGTACCAAGAGAGCAGCTTTAAACACGATGCCGCGCCGCCGATGGAGTATTTTTTGTTTATTCCTATTGGTCGAGCCAGTAGTGCATATGGCTATAGCCAAGCGAAAACCCTGACTTGGCAAGATTACACCCGAGAAACGGGTAATAGCTGGGCGAGTCGTGATGATTTTGCTGACGCCATTGACTTCATGGGGTGGTTTACCACCAAAACGCATAAAGTCAACGGCATTTCGAAATGGGACGCATACGGTCAATACCTTAATTACCATGAAGGTTGGGGTGGTTACCGTAAGGGCAGTTATAAGAAAAAAGCTTGGCTAGTCAAGGTCGCTAAAAAGGTGGATAGTCGCTCTAAGCGCTATGCATCACAACTTAAGCAGTGCCAAGATGATTTGGACTCAGGTTGGTTTTGGCGCACCTTTTTTGGTTAGGCCACAATGAATATACCCAAGTAACCTCAAAATGCTTGTTCAGCGAGAATTTGTAGGCTGTTAGGCGCGACGCTGATTTGAGACATAGTTATTCTACGTTGAAAATCAGCAACAAAGCATAACAGCCTACAAAACTCGCCCTTTGGGAGTCGCTCATTATGCTCATTTTTTCGTTAAAAAGCCTCGAAAGGGAATGCCATTCCTTCAGCTTTTTGCCTCAAACTGAACATAATGAGCGGCTCTGAATCCAGCATTTTGAGGTGTCTTGGGTATAAATTACTGTACCCTATTTAGGGCTACAGGCAGAGAACACTTTTCCTGCTCAGATGATGCAGGCTAAGATTTTACAGGAGAGAGCAATGCCATTATTAGACAGTTTTACCGTAGACCATACCAAGATGAATGCCCCAGCGGTGCGGGTTGCAAAAACCATGACTACGCCGGGTAAAGATACGATCACGGTATTTGATCTCCGTTTTTGTGTGCCCAATGAAGAGCTGCTTTCAGAAAAAGGCATTCACACTTTAGAGCATTTATTTGCTGGATTTATTCGCAAGCACTTAAATAGCGATACCGTTGAAATCATCGATGTTTCACCTATGGGGTGTCGCACGGGCTTTTATATGAGCCTAATCGGTCAGCCATCAGAGCAAACGGTAGCCAATAGTTGGTTAGCTGCGATGCAAGACGTATTGACGGTACAAAGCCAAGATGAAATTCCTGAGCTTAATGAATATCAGTGTGGTACTTATGTGATGCACTCGTTGGATGAAGCCAAAGCTATCGCTAAGAACGTAATTGAGCGTGGCATAGGTGTTAACCAAAATGAGGCCTTAGCGTTACCAAAAGATTTACTCGATAAGCTGTAACTAACCTGAGCCTTGGATAAGCTATATCGTATGAATAATCCGCAAAAACGCGGTGAATATGTCCCTATACGCTCTGCGTTTTCATCCCTGAAAACGAAGTTTTGCTACTTATTCATACGATATTTAGTGGCTGGCTCCATTAACCAGAATTGAGGTTAACTAATTAGTTATGAATAAAAAACGGGCTCATCGATAGCCCGTTTTTTGTATCTAGAATGGAAGCGTTTAATCTTTTTTCTGATAGAGATCGGGAATAATGCGCACAATTTTAACCATATTATTTTCCACTTCTACCACCTCAATCGGGTAACCGAACAGGCGTACACTGATATTGGGGGCGGGAATTTCCTCTAAATATTCTAAGATCAAGCCGTTTAAGGTTTTAGGGCCATCGGTTGGGAAGTGCCAACTCATTTCCTTATTGAGATCTCGAATACTGATACTGCCTTCGACTAAGAAACTGCCATCTTCTTGTTGATGAATTTCTTCAGAGACTTCAGGCGCCATACTCGTAGTGAAGTCGCCGACTATCTCCTCAAGCAAATCTTCCAACGTTACTAAGCCTTGGATGTCACCATATTCATCAATGACTAAGCCGATACGCTCTTTACGACGTTGAAACTTCAATAGTTGGGTGTTGAGCGGTGTGCCCTCTGGAATAAAGTAGAGCTCTTTTACGCTGCGTAGCAAGGTGGTTTTATCCAGCTGCTCTTTTAATAGAATTCGCAAGGTATCACGGGCATGAATAAAGCCTACAGCGTCATCAATATTATCGCGATAGAGTAATACTCGGGTATGAGGAGATTGGGTTAATTGACGTAAAATCACTTCCCACTCATCATTAATGTCGATCCCGGCAATTTCGTTACGCGGGGTCATGATGTCTTCAACGGCCACTTGCTCAAGGTCTAAGATGCTAAGTAACATCTCTTGGTGGCGTTTAGGGATCATACCGCCAGCTTCATGCACTATGGTGCGAAGCTCCTCGGGTGATAAATGCTCATCTGCCGAATTTTGACTGTTAATACGCAGTAATTTAAGTAAGCCATTAGAAAGAAAATTCACAAACCAAACTAAGGGCGTAAACAATTTTTGTAACGGCCGTAGCAGCAGCGAGCTAGGAAATGCTATGCGCTCTGGATATAAGGCGGCCAATGTTTTTGGGGTAACTTCGGCAAAAATAAGCAGGGCTAAGGTTAAGCCGCCGGTCGCAATCGCAATCCCAGCGTCTCCGAATAGACGCTGGCCGATGATGGTCGCAATGGCCGAAGCCAAGATGTTTACTAAGTTATTACCAATTAATATCAAGCCAATTAACTTGTCTGGGCGCTGTAACAGCTTTTCTACGCGGATCGCCGCTTTATGGTTTTGTTTGGCTAAATGACGCAGTCGGTAACGGTTGATGGCCATCATGCCGGTTTCGGAACTAGAGAAGTAAGCTGACATGCAGATAAGAATACCTAAAATGGCAAACAATACTTCGGTAGATATGGTATCCAAGGTGGATCCTCTTTTGGTTTATATGAATAAGTTGAAGATTAAGGTTTAAGTTAGAATAATTTCTTTGACAAAGCGACTGCCGAAATAGGCTAAGGTCAACACAAAGGCTCCGATCACGGTGGCGTAAATCACAGGTCTACCACGCCAGCCCTTAATATAGTGGCCCCATAGTAGTGTGACATACAAAAACCAAGCAATGATAGATAAGATAGCCTTATGAGCCTTGCCTTGGGCAAACATGTCATTAAGGAAGATAAAACCGCTGGCTAAAGATAAGCTAAGTAAAATCGTGCCGATAAAGATCAGTTGAAATAACTGTTTTTCAATCGTCATCAGAGGTGGTAGTGCAGGATGAAATAAAGGCTTACGTTTTTGTTTCAATTGGTAATCAAGAAACCCCAACAGGGTTGCAAACAGGCCAGCAATCATCAGGGTTGAATATGCCAATAATGCAATACTAATGTGAACCACAATTTCGGGATGGGTTTCTAAATGGGTAATGTAGTGGGTTGGTAGTAGGGTTGCGCCAGCGAGATTAACCATAGCAAAACCGTATGCTACGGGCAAAATAACCCAAACTCGTATTTTAAAGGCAGCCAGTGATAGCACTAACGCTATGATCAGGCTCACTAATGCGGCTACGTTCATAAGGGATAAGTTTTGTCCCGAGGCAATAAAGATATCACGATATAGCCAAGTGCTATGACATAACACGGCAAGTAGTGCGCAGCCTAACACTAAGGCTTTTTTCGGCCCTTGATGATGTAATAAGCGGCTTAAGCAGGCAATAGTTGCGACTGCATAAAGAGTTAAAGCCAAAATCGACATCAGTTCCATTACTTATCATTACCCTTAAGTTGAGGCAGCTAGTATAACCTGCACTAACAGGGCAGCCAAGAAAACAACCCATATTCCGCCTTGCTCTGGTCAATTTGTGGGGAATTTTGTGACCATAAAACAAGCTAAGATAGCACTTAGCTTGGATCTAGAGTGTTGCATTGTGTGACTTATGGGTATAATCACCTCAATTCGAGTAAGCTTGCTGAGAAAACCATGTTTGAAAATCTGACCGATAGATTGTCGCGAACGCTGAAAAACATCAGTGGTCGTGGCCGATTAACTGAAGACAATATTAAAGATACCTTACGTGAAGTAAGAATGGCTTTACTTGAGGCTGACGTTGCTTTACCTGTAGTGCGCGAGTTTGTGGCTAAGGTTAAAGAAAGAGCCGTTGGTCAGGAAGTCACAAAAAGCCTAAGCCCAGGCCAAGTATTCATTAAAATAGTTCAAAGTGAACTAGAAGCGGCTATGGGTGAAGCCAACGAAAAACTGGATTTGGCGGCGCAGCCACCGGCTATTTTATTAATGGCGGGCTTACAGGGTGCAGGTAAAACCACTTCGGTTGGTAAGTTAGCTAAGTTCTTAAAAGAGCGTGAGAAAAAATCTGTTCTTGTGGTCAGTGCCGATGTTTATCGTCCCGCGGCAATTAAACAGTTAGAAACCTTAGCTAATGAAGTTCAGGTTGAATTCTTCCCTAGTGATATTTCGCAAAAACCGATTGATATTGCCAATGCGGCAATAGACCATGCCCGTAAGAAGTTCATTGATGTTGTGATCGTGGATACTGCAGGTCGTTTGCATGTAGACGAAGATATGATGACAGAGATCATCGACTTGCATCAGGCCATCAAGCCTATCGAGACCCTATTTGTGGTCGATGCCATGACAGGTCAAGATGCTGCAAACACAGCCAAGGCATTTAATGAATCATTACCACTGACAGGGGTGATATTAACCAAGGCTGACGGTGATGCTCGCGGTGGTGCGGCGCTTTCGATTCGCCAAATTACCGGTAAACCGATTAAGTTTATGGGTATGGGTGAAAAAACCGATGCCCTTGAGCCTTTCTATCCAGATCGTATCGCATCACGTATTTTGGGCATGGGCGATGTACTTTCTTTAATCGAAGAAATTGAACAAAAAGTCGATAAAGACAAAGCCGCTAAATTGGCCAAGAAGGTACAAAAGGGCAAAGGTTTTGATTTAGAAGACTTTCGCGAACAGCTCGTGCAAATGAAAAGCATGGGCGGCATGATGAGCATGATGGATAAGTTACCGGGTATGGGTCAGCTGCCTGACTCGGTAAAAGATCAGGTTAATGATAAACTCACCATTCAAATGGAAGCCATCATTAACTCCATGACGCCGGGTGAGCGTGCGCGTCCTGAAATCATTAAAGGCTCACGCAAACGCCGTATTGCAGCGGGCTCAGGAACGAGCATCCAAGAAGTAAACAAGCTACTTAAGCAGTTTACCCAAATGCAAAAAATGATGAAGAAAATGAGTGGTAAAGGTGGCATGCGTAAAATGATGGGGCGCATGCAAAGTATGATGCCGCCAGGCATGATGAAAGGCAAAGGTCCTTTCTAGTTCGCTACTTAAACGAACACACTAACACCACAAAGCAGGGAACTTGGTTCCCTGCTTTTGTTTTTGCGCCATGGGATTAATGGCTAAAGCCCCTTAAAGGTGCAGGAATAAGTTGCTTTTGACGAGAATAAGAGTACAATTTTGCGGCTTTCTACAAAGTGGGGAGTCTGGAGTTCTTTCAGGCTCAGAAGTTTTTAACAAATTATGAGGACGATATGGTTACCATTCGTTTAGCTCGTGGCGGCGCGAAAAAGCGTCCATTTTATCAGGTTGTAGTAGCTGACAGCCGCAACGTTTCAACTGGTCGTTACATCGAGAAAGTAGGTTTCTTTAACCCTACAGCTCGTGGTAACGAAGAAGCAGTTCGCCTAAACAGCGAGCGTATTGAGCACTGGGTTGCTCAAGGTGCTTCTCTTAGCGCACGTGTTGCTAAGCTAGTTAAAGACAGCAAAAAAGCTGCTTAATCAACTAGGTATAGGGGCATTTAGTGAGTGAACAAGCAGACCAGATTGTTGTTGGGAAGTTTGGTGCCGTGTACGGTATTAAAGGCTGGCTAAAAATCCATTCCTATACTGACGATCCTGAAGGTATTTTTGATTACAAACCTTGGCTTATTGATTACCAAGGGCGGCAACGTGAGGTGCTAGTCACCGAATATCGTCGTCACAACAAAACTTGGATAGCAAAAGTAGAAGGGTTTGACATCAGAGAAGACGCTCAAGCCTTAGTGGGTCTAGAGATACAGGTAAGTGATGATCAACTGCCTGAACTTGATGACCAAGTGTATTGGCGTGATTTGATGGGATGTCAGGTAAAAACGACGCAAGGTTACGACCTTGGTGTGGTTGCTGACATGATGGAAACCGGATCCAACGACGTGTTGGTGGTTAAATCTAACCCAACAGATGCCTTTGGCAAAAAAGAACGGTTAATTCCGTATCTTGAAGAACAGGTAATTATCCAAGTGGATATTGCCAACAAATTTATTGAAGTTGACTGGGATCCAGGATTCTAAGTTACTCCGAGGAGTCATTCTATGTGGTTAGGGGTCATTAGCCTCTTCCCGGATATGTTTCGGGCGATCACAGAACACGGAGTAACAGGTAGGGCTGTAAAACAGCAACTGCTTGAATTCCACTGCTGGAATCCAAGGGACTACGCTACCGATAAACATAAGACTGTTGATGACAGACCTTATGGTGGCGGCCCTGGTATGCTAATGATGGTTGAGCCTTTGCGCCAAGCCATTCATGATGCTAAAGCAGCGGCAAAGACAGCAGGTAAAGAGGCGAAGGTAATTTATCTTTCTCCTCAAGGACGAAAACTTGACCAACATGGCGTTCAAGAATTGGCACAAAATCAAGCTTTGATTTTAGTGGCAGGACGTTATGAAGGGATAGATGAGCGCATAATTCAAACCGACATCGACGAAGAATGGTCGATCGGGGATTATGTGCTAACGGGTGGAGAGTTGCCCGCGATGACGTTAATAGATGCGGTGGTACGTTTTGTACCGGGTGTCTTAGGTCGCGCAGCCTCAGCCGAACAGGACTCGTTTGCCGATGGCCTGTTGGACTGCCCTCATTATACTCGTCCTGAAGTGCTGGGTGATTTAGCGGTGCCACCAGTATTACTGAGTGGTAATCACGAAAAGATCCGCCAATGGCGATTAAAGCAATCGCTAGGCCGTACCTGGGAACGACGACCAGAACTTATTAACAACCTAGCTCTGACTGACGAACAAGCACGCTTGTTAGCTGAATATCTTAGTGACTCTGAGTAACAGCAACCGTATCAGTTTACCTAGGCAGAGGTTTAAAAATGAGCAACATTATTAAACAGCTCGAAGACGAGCAGTTAAAACAAGACATTCCTGCTTTCGCTCCAGGCGATACAGTAGTAGTTCAAGTTAAAGTTAAAGAAGGTGACAAAGTTCGTCTTCAAGCTTTTGAAGGTTTCGTACTAGCTAAGCGTAACCGTGGTTTACACTCATCTTTCACTGTTCGTAAGATTTCTAGCGGTGAAGGCGTTGAGCGTGTATTCCAAACTCATAGCCCAATTGTAGATAGCATTACAGTTAAACGCCGTGGTGATGTACGTCAAGCTAAGCTTTACTACATGCGCGGTCGTACTGGTAAAGCGGCTCGTATTAAAGAGAAGCTTGGTAAAAAGTAAGACAGAAAAGGCTCGCACTGCGAGCCTTTTTTCTTGCTGTAAAATGGACTCATATTCAGTCTAACAAGGCTGTACATTTAATAATGAATTTTCGGTGCCAAATTCATTGCTGCGATAACCATCCGCTTGCACTTCATTTTCAAACACTTCATTACCGTCTACACCGATGAACTTATATTTGAATTCAAACTCAGGCTGAACATCTGTGGGTAGGTCTAATGTCGTTTTGAACTTACCATTTTTGAATTTTTCTAATTCGATAGGTGACCAATCATTGAACTCACCGATTAGAAAGATTTTTTCGGCGTTTGCTGCGGTTTCTTTTTCTAATTCAAATGTCACCTTAACTTGCGGCTTTGACTTCAGAAAACGTTTCTTTAATGGCATATGTACCTCCTCTGGCGCATCAATCATTAATAATAAAAATAACAATATCCTATCATAGTGATTATTGGAATGATCAGTGAAGTAATTATTAAACTAAAAAATAACTTTCTAAAATTTGTCGGGTAAATTCTTTCTTCAAATAAAAACCACGTGGACGGGTTTGGATGCGTTGGCCATCGGGCCCTATCGCATCGGTGAGCGCTTTACCATTTGCAGCCTTAGGCCTTAATTGCAGCACTTGACCATGACGGGCGGTGACATGCTCAATATCGCCTAGGGCAATGCGCTCCATTAGCTCTTCCCAGTCTTGTTGTAACAAAGCTTCTTCGGCAGGACTTGGCTGCCATAACAAGGGCGAGCCGACACGTCTTAAACCGACCGGGATATCGCGACTTCCCTCCACAGGTAGCCATAGCACACAGCTAAGCTTGTTTCTGACGTTACTGTTTTGCCAGCTTAAACCAGCAATATCAAGTAACGGAGCAACACAAACAAAGGTTGTTTCTAATGGCTTGCCCTGCTCATTAATGGGGATTGTTTTAAGCTCTATGCCAAGATGTGGAAAATCTTGCTCTGGTTTTGAACCTGCCTCGGCACCAAGGTGATATTCAATTAATTGTCCAACCCAGCCTTTGTCACGACGTAGATCGTTAGGCACTGGCCAATTTGCCGCTTGGGCTAGTTCTGCTAATGATAAGCCAGCGATGGCATAAGCCCGAGACATAAGCTGTTCAACTGAAGTTGGTGGTGTCATTATCTTGGTCGTTAGAGCATAAATTATGGCTACACTTTACTATCATTTTAAAACTATGAAAGCCCCTCCGTGATCCAGACGGAGCCGGAAATGAGAGGGGAGAGGTGGATTGGTTAAATAGTGAGCAAAAAAGATAGTGCCAAAAATAATCTGTTAAAATATTTTAAGTTGTTGTTTTATGGTTGTTTTTTGTGTTTTTTAAAGCTTGACTTCTCGTCGATAAAGGATTTTTTCTTATTTTTAGTGGAAAAACCAATAGCCGTTCACAACTTTATCCACAGAAAATTTGGATAACTTGTTTTGATGTCCTTTTAACGGGTAAATTAACCCTTGTTTTTTGCCCAGAAATGGGATCTATAAGCCAAGTAGGCGCAAAAATGGGCGTTTTGGTTATGTGTTTTGTGTATAACTTTGGTGTTGTTTAAAAAGTGAGCGGCGGGTTTTATTCACAAATAGGCAGGTTTTTACATGCCTGTTTTAATATACAGTTATCTACCGTTGCATTATTTTTATTGCTTTTTCTTGTTGATTTTTATTGTTTTATTTTTTGGTTTAAATGGGGTTTACGTTAGGCTTTAGATAACGACACTAAGTGTTGAACCTTGAATACCATTATTTACACAGAGTTATTCACAGAAAAAGTGTAGAAAATAGAATAAACTGATTAGGCATAATAAAATTGATGTGAATAACTTGGGTTGTTGCTTGAAGTTATCCATAAAATGTGAGCGATTGCCCGTTTGCAGGTGCATTATGAGTAACGTGATTGCTGCAATTGCGGTAATGTGAAAGAATCACATGATGATAGATTAAGCCCGATAGGTGCATAAGTGATTGATGCCGATGGTTATCGTCCAAATGTAGGCATCATTATCTGTAACTCAAACGGTCAGGTAATGTGGGCAAAGCGTTATGGACAGCATTCTTGGCAATTTCCGCAAGGCGGAGTCAATGAAGGTGAAAGCGCGGAGCAAGCTATGTTTCGTGAGCTCTATGAAGAAGTAGGGCTGCAAAAACATGAAGTTAAGATCTTAGCAGTCAGTCGTTCTTGGCTAAAATATAAATTGCCAAAGCGATTAGTCAGATGGGACTCTAAGCCAGTTTGCATAGGACAAAAGCAAAAGTGGTTTTTACTCTCATTACAAACTAAAGAATCTAAGGTCAATTTAAGTGCCAGTGGTCATCCTGAGTTTGATGACTGGCGATGGGTGAGTTATTGGTATCCCGTTAGGCAGGTTGTGTCTTTTAAACGTGATGTATATCGTCGTGTCATGAAAGAATTTTGTCCTGCGGCACTTCCCTTTCAGCGCCCTGAAGGAGAGGTGAAGAAACGTAAAGAGAAACGTAAACGATTCAATAAGAAACAGCGCCGAACAGTGAAATAGAGCCGTCAAAGGGGAGTCTGTGTTAACGCAACTGAGAGAAATCGTAGAAAAGGTAAACGAAGCTGATTCCTTGGAAGCGGCGATGTCTGTTCTTGTTGTGCAAATCAGAGATGTGATGCAAGTTGACTGCTGCTCGGTTTATCTGGTGCATGATGCGCTGAGCTATTTTACCTTAGCTGCAACGGACGGTTTAGCGCAAACTGCGGTTGGCAATATTCATATTGGATTTAATGAAGGGGTGGTGGGGTTAGTGGGTCAAAAAGAAGAGCCTATCAACCTTGCCGATGCCCAAATACACCCTCGCTTTAAATATTTACCTGACGTTCAAGAAGACGATTATCGCGCTTTTCTAGGTGCGCCAATTATTCATCAGCGTAAAGTGCTTGGTGTGCTGGTGGTACAGCAACGTTGTGCCCGTGAATTTGATAAAAACGAAGAGTCGTTTTTGGTTACCTTGGCGACTCAGTTAGCCAATGTTATTGCTCATTCGCAGTCGAAAGGCTTTTTGGCCGCACCTAATCGCAACAAGAAAAACATTCGCTCGATTAAAGGCATCGCCGGTAGCTCGGGCATCGCCATCGCCAAGGCGCAAGTGATCACTCCTCAAGTGACACTGGAAATGATCCAAGATGAAAAAACCGACGATATCGAAGCCGAACTAGGCAGATTTAACTCGGCCTTGGCAAAAAGTATCGATGAAATAAAAGCCTTAGCGATCCGACTCAAGGGGCAACTGCCTGCCGAGGCGTTGGCCATCTTTGATGTTTATCAGCATATGTTGGCAGAGGTTAGTTTATCGGGTGAAATTAAAACCCGTATCAAGCAAGGCCATAAAGCAACTTCGGCCGTGAAACACGTCGCCGAAGGCTACATAGTGCAGTTCGGGGCAATGTCTGATCCCTATCTCAAAGAGCGAGCAACCGATACCAAAGATGTTTGTCAGCGTTTGATCAATCACCTTATCGGCCTTGAGCCTCCTAAACTCATGGCCGATGAAATGATCTTGGTAGCTGAAGAAGTCACTGCGACCATGTTAGCCAATGTGCCCAAGGAAAAGCTTAAAGGTATTGTTTCAGTTAAAGGCTCTGCCAATTCTCATGCTGCTATTTTAGCAAGAGCGCTAGGCATACCGGCCTTGATGGGGATGGCGTTACCGATTGAAAAATTGAGTCATAGTTTATTGATCCTTGATGGTTACAGCGGCGAATTATATGTGTCTCCTGAACAGGCCGTATTGCTTGAGTACCAAGGTTTATTGGCGGAAGAAAAGCAATTAGACAGCATCATGCGTGATTGCCTTGAAGCGCCTGCGGTCACCAAAGATGGCGTCAAGATTGAAATGCTGCTGAATGCGGGCTTGAGTGCCGATACTGAAATCGCCATCAATGAATTTGCCGATGGCGTTGGCTTGTATCGCACCGAAGTACCGTTTATGTTGACCGAAAGCTTTCCCACCGAGCTGGAGCAGAGCGAACGTTATCGCGGTATTTTGCAAACTTATGCGGCCAAGCCCGTGACCATGCGCACCTTAGACGTGGGCGGCGATAAGCAGTTACCCTATTTTCCTATTGTCGAAGAAAATCCGTTCCTAGGTTGGCGTGGTATTCGTCTGACTTTAGATCATCCTGAAATCTTTCTGGTGCAAATTAAGGCTATGTTGCGTGCCAGTATCGGCCTGAATAATCTGCAAATTATGCTGCCGATGATCAGTGGTATCACCGAAGTAGACGATGCGATTCGATTAATCAATCAGGCTTGGAGTGAGATTAACGAACAAGCGCAGGCGCAAGGTAAGCATCTGCGTAAACCTAAGTTAGGGGTGATGCTCGAAGTCCCTTCAGCCTTGTATATTCTACCTCAGCTTGCTAAGCGGGTGGATTTTTGGTCGGTGGGCAGTAACGATTTAACTCAGTACTTACTCGCAGTTGACCGTAATAATCCGCAAGTCGCAGATATTTTTGATAGCTTCCACCCGGCAGTACTGCAAGCCCTGCAGCATATTATTACTCAGGCTAAGCAGCACCATGTTTCGGTAAGTTTATGTGGTGAGTTAGCGGGCGATCCGCTGGGTGCGGTGATTCTGATGGCGATGGGTTACACCAAATTAAGTATGAATACTTACAATATTGCACGGATAAAATTCGTCATCCGCCATGTTGCCATTGCTGAGCTCCAAGCCATGTTAACCCAAGCTTATGCCTTGGATTCAGGTAAGGCGGTACGCCAACTATTTGCCCAATATTTAGAACAAAAAGGCCTAGGCGGTTTAGTTCGCGCCGGAAAGTAGTTAACCTCATTCAGCTATGCCCTTGTTATTGAGTTAGTTTGATAGCAAAATGGCTACTTTATTTTTGCAAGGTTGACACATTCATGTCTGAAACGTTCTGGTCTTTTCCCCAAATCGACCCTGTCATATTTAGTGTAGGCCCGCTAGCGGTTCGCTGGTATGGGGTGATGTATCTAATTGGCTTCGCATTTGCGATGTGGATGGCCAATCGTCGGGCCATGAAACCTGGCTCAGGTTGGACCAAAGAGGAAGTCAGCGATGTGCTTTTTTATGGCTTCCTCGGTGTCATCATTGGCGGACGTATGGGCTATGTGCTGTTTTATCAAACCAGTCAATTCTTAGATAATCCGCTCTATTTATTAAAGATATGGGAAGGCGGTATGTCGTTCCACGGTGGCCTATTAGGTGTGATAGTAGCCATGTTGTGGTTTGCTAAGAAAACCCATCGACGCTTTTTTGCGGTCGCTGACTTTATTGCACCGTTAATTCCCGTCGGTCTAGGGGCGGGGCGCTTTGGTAATTTTATTAATGGTGAGTTATGGGGCCGCGTCACCGATGGACCTTGGGGAATGATATTTCCAGGGGCAGGGCCTTACCCGCGTCATCCTTCCCAGCTTTATGAGTTTGCGCTTGAAGGCGTAGTGTTGTTTATCATGTTGTATTTGTATTCCAATAAGCCACGTCCATTAGGCGCTATTTCTGGTTTGTTCTTACTCGGCTACGGTACTTTTAGATTTATTATCGAATTTGCGCGTGAGCCAGATGCGCATTTAGGCTTACTGACCTTAGGTTTGAGTATGGGGCAGTTGTTATCCTTGCCTATGATGATAGCCGGTTTGATCTTTATGGTCTGGGCTTACAAGCAACCCGCTCAGTCGGCAAAAGCTTAACCTGCGCTTTGAATAAGCCATATTGTATGAATAATCCGCAAAAACGCAGTTTTGCTACTTATTCATGCTGTATCTATTTGCAACACACTTGACCCAGGGTAAACGCATGAATATTTTGAGCGTTTAGTTGTGCTTTCTTAGACGAATATCTGCCGCAGGGGTGCGGCAGTTAAGCCATCAAGGATGATTTCAGGGCGTTTCGTATAACAAAATTCCACTTTGTTCCCTTGGTTGATTGTATTTTGTTCACTCATGCGCTCGCCCTGACCCTTGATCCAAGCTGAAGTTAGTTAAGAAAAAGGGAGCAACACTTGCTCCCTTTTTTATCAGCCCGAAACCACTTCACTTAGCTGGTGGTTATCGTTACAGGGGTTATACCGAGAAGGGATACTTAATCGCTTCGTGATGTTGATAATCCACCACCTCAAAATCATCCAAGGTAACCCAAGTTTCTAGGTCTTCTAGCGTCTTAATTTTTGGGTTGATGATCAGTTTAGGCGCCGGATATGGCTCACGTTTAAGTTGCACATCGCGCATCAATTCAAGCTGGTCTTCGTAAATATGGGCATTAACTATCTTATGGTAGGCTTGACCTGCCTTCTTACCAGTAATTTGAGCCATGATGGCCAAAAAGAAATACACTTGCACCATATTGAAGTTTAAGCCCAGCGGCACGTCACAAGAGCGTTGCGTGCTGTTTAAAAACAAGGTGTCACCCAACAGCGAAAAGTGATGGCTGTACATGCAAGGGCGCAGGCAGCCCATATGGAATACACCGGGGTGGTAAAAAGTATAAATTTCTCCTCGGTTATCTATCCCCTGGCTTAAGTCATCGACAATTTGGCGCAGTAAATCGACACTGCCACCATCGGGTTTTGGGAAGTTTCGTCCCACTTTGCCATAGATAAAACCACAATCATCTGTGCCTTTACGATAAGGATTGGCTAACCAATCGGGATTGTCATTGGCATTGGCATCCCATGTCTTGGTACCGATAGCACGAAAATCAGCCGCATTATCATATCCGCGAATGTAACCGAGTAATTCGGCAATAGCTGACTTCCAGAAGCTTTTTCGAGTGGTGACCAGAGGAAACTCACCTTTGGCGACATCATAGGTTAAATCTGCGTTGATCACGGTTAAACAACGTTTGCCGGTACGTTTATTATCAACCCAAACGCCCTCATCAACGATACGTTGGCATAAATCTAGATATTGTCTCATTGCATTATTCTGTCAGCTAAAGTGGTCTGGTATTTTAGCAGCTGCCTCATTGCATGTAACCTTTCTAACGCACAAGGCGAAGACATGGGAGGCGAAATATAATTAATCGCGCAAACAAGTGACATTTTCGTATAGATTGCATGGATAAGAAAATGTGACTTGTTTGAAGCTGATGCTCGCCTATTGTAGGTACAAGCTTGCGCTAAGGCGCTCGCGCTACTTAACAACCCAGATTTTATGTTACCGGTTTCAATATATTTTTCAGATATGATTAATTATTTTTATATCAATAATGTTGTTGATTTTATTGTTAATATTGGCAGTTTGCATAGAGGAAACCGGCTTGAGGCGAGAATATACTTGGTGCTTTTAGCTAGACTGCCTAAGCTAATGATAGCGGCTATCCCTTAAGGAATAGTCGATATTAGCGAAATAGAATTGTCAGCTTGGCGGAAAAGCGAGAATGGTTTGCAGTATGCGATTCATGTGAGGTGTGTTGTACTGGGTTGCTGTCCAATTTAATCGAATTCCACCGGATCTAATGAGGAGTAACAGGCTATGTTAAATATTGCCTCCCAAATTTTCGGCCGATTTAAATTATCTACCCTTATGATGCTGATGTCTCTTATTGTGGTGATTGCCATGTTAATGAGCACATTGTCATCCACTTCCAGTGTTAAAGAGGGGGTTATCAATATTGAACATCAAACGCTGCAGCATCACGTCACTTCTTTGGGCAAAATGTTGCACCAAGAATCACAAGATATTGCGATGTTGCAACGTCAGCTTTATGCCGCTCGTTGGCGAGATGACAACTCAGGTTATGCATTTTTACTCGATGGTAAAGATGGATCTTATGTGGTGTATCCACCAGATCCGAGCAAGGAAGGGCAGCCTCTTAAGCAAATAAAATTAGATGAAGGGGGCACATTAGCCCAAGCTATTGTGCGCACCAGCCAAACGGGTATTCCTATGATGGTACATTACCCTCACACTAAGCCCGGTGATGATGAACAAATTAGTAAGGCAACCTATTTATATCCACTGGAACAAGGGGGGCCGGTATTAGGCGCTGGGATTTACCTAGATAGTTCACAAAGCATTCTCGCTTCTATTTATCAGAAAATCTTTGTGCCATTTATCTGCGTTACCCTGTTTGTGATTGTAATGGTGTTCATTGTCACTAAGCATTTAAACATGCGGGTTAATTACCTTATTGCTGCAATGCAAAAATTATCTCAAGGTGATTTACGTGAGCAGGTTGATTTAAAAGGCCGAGACGAAATGTCCTTTTTAGCCAAGGCGCTAAACTTGAGTCAGCAAAAGCTGAGTGAAATCTTACAACAGCAGACCCAAAATGGCGCCAATGTGGCCACCACAGCGGTACAAATGGACACTAACTTGGGCCACACTAATCAGTTGATTCAAAGTCAGCTTAATAAGCTAGATCAACTTGCCAGTGCGATGGAAGAAATGGTTTGTAGCATCAGTGAAGTGGCTGAAAATGCCATGCAAGCCTCCACTGACTCCCATTCCATTGATGATAAATCGCACCAAGGGGAGTCGAGTTTAGCCCACTCAATTGCTGCTATAAATGATGTCTGCGACAAATTGAAACAATGCTCTTTGGCCGTGCAAGATGTTTCGAACGGTGTGATAGCAATCCATTCAGTGGTAGACACCATTAACAGTATTTCTGAACAAACTAATTTATTGGCCTTGAATGCCGCCATTGAGTCAGCACGCGCCGGTGAGCATGGGCGTGGTTTTGCTGTAGTTGCCGATGAAGTACGTCAACTGGCATTTCGTACCCAAGGTGCGACCGGTGAAATTGCTGAAATGATTGATAGGTTGAAACAGCAGGCGCAAGACGCTGTCTCTTTGGTGGATTTAAGCGTTAATACTGCGCAGCGAGGCTTAACGGAAGCCAATAAGGTGGGCGATGAATTTAAAGCGATTACCGAGGAAATTGGTAGGCTCAATGATCGCAACACCTTAATTGCAGCGGCCGCAGAGGAGCAAGCAACGGTGGCGCAAACCATGAGTAAAAATGTTAATGACTTGCATCTTGAGTTGGGTCAAACCAACTCAGAGTTGACCGAATTGGCCGCGGGTAGCACATCCCTTAAACACCAAGCGGAAGAGCTCGATCAACAATTAGCTCAATTTCAATGTCGGCAATTAAGTCCAGTCGCTTAGTTATGATGCTGAGTTGATCTCGGTTGATGTTTTTATCATAGAGGCTAGCGCTGAATTCTTTCAGCTGCTAGCCTCTGTTTTTTTGAGTGAGTGGTATATGGCATTGTTGCGTGGGTGTTTACGATTTTTTAGAGGTGTCATTGTATTTTTCGCCTTGTTCTACCTTTCCTTTGTTATCGCTCCTTATCTTTTGGGTGTGAAAAGTGTTCCGACCGAGCAGCAACCAGATATTTCTTTCCCTGTGTTATACCAAACAGCTACGGGCTATAACGTGTTGTTTCATTTTCCTGATGGAGAGACTGGACAAGTTGTTACCAGCATTAGCTTAAAAGGACAGCTGGCAAATAATGAGCATTTTGCGCTCGAGCAAGAGGAGGATGGTCTATTGCACTTAACTTATTACGCTGATGATTACACTTATTGGTCTGGTTATTATGTTAATAACGATGAGATCATTGCCAAATATTATCGCTTCGTTGGTGCATTTATAGTCATACCAGTCTTTGGCATTTTAGGTGTGCTTTATTTGTTTGGCAAAATGGCTTGGCAATGGCGACGTAGAGTTAATCGAGCCAAAAATGGCTTATCGGTCGCTTGAATACTTAGCTGGACCCTAAGGTCCAGCCTAAGCAATTTAGCTGCAAGTAATGAGGGCTAAAGTTCAACGCGCTTGAAGATCAAATCCCAAACGCCGTGACCTAAACGATGGCCGCGACTTTCAAACTTAGTCAGCGGGCGCCAATCTGGACGGGGCACGTAGTCTTGGGTTGGGGAGGTATTTTCAAACCCAGGAGCTTCGGTTAACTCAGCCAGCATGTGCTCGGCATAGTTTTCCCAGTCGGTAGCCATATGGATAATACCGCCATCGCGCATTTTTTGATGGATACAGGCTAAAAATTCCGGCTGTACAATGCGGCGTTTATGATGACGGGCTTTATGCCAAGGGTCAGGGAAATAAAGCTGAAAGGTCGACATGGCGCCGTCTGGGATCATATCGGCCAATACTTCCACTGCATCGTGCTCAAATACGCGCAGGTTAGTGATGCCGGCTTCAGCAGCATCTGCTAAACATGCGCCAACTCCAGGACCGTGAACTTCAATGCCGATGTAATCGTATTCAGGGTTGTTTTTAGCCATTTCAACTAAAGATTTCCCCATGCCGAAACCCACTTCGATAACAAGTGGCGCTTGGCGGCCAAATACGGCTTCTAGGTCTAATAATTTCTTTTCATAGGTTAAGCCCATGGTTGGAAAGTATTGTTCCTTAGCGTTGCTTTGGCGCTGCGTCATACGGCCTTCACGCTTAACAAAACTGCGAATTTTTCGCATTGATTTGGGTTGTGCTTCGGAATTGTTCGCGTCGTCGCTCATGGCAAATACCTTTTGATCATTTTGTTTCGCACTCAGTGTTAAACGAAACGCTGGTGGAATAGGTTTAATGGCACGCATTATCCAAACTTCTTCAGGTTTAGCAAGGTTGTTGCAAGTGTGTTTCTCTGGTGTCGAACATCTGTGTTGTTTATGCTTAGCGCTTAATGCTCAGTCTGCTGGCTTGATCAGCGATTGACGCTGTTACAAGTACCCTAAAAAATAATTAAAAAGAGAAGTCGTTTTGGACAATGTCGCGTTTGCTAATCGTATTCTAGCTTGGTATGACCAATATGGTCGTAAAACCTTGCCTTGGCAGTTAGCTAAAACCCCCTATTCGGTTTGGGTGTCGGAAATTATGTTGCAACAAACCCAAGTTGCGACCGTTATCCCTTATTTTAATCAATTTATGCAGTCGTTTCCGGATGTGGTGGCGTTGGCCAACGCTAATCAAGATGAGGTGTTGCATCATTGGAGTGGGTTAGGTTATTACGCCCGGGCACGTAACTTACATAAAGCGGCGCAGATGATCCGTGATAATTATAACGGTCAGTTCCCGCAAGATTTTGAACAGGTGTTGGCATTACCAGGGATTGGACGCTCCACCGCAGGTGCAGTGCTCTCTTTATCACTTGGCCAATATCACCCTATTTTAGATGGCAATGTTAAACGTGTACTGGCAAGGCATCAGGCTGTTGTTGGTTGGCCTGGCCAAAAAGCGGTTGAGCAACAATTATGGCAACTCAGTGAACGCTGTACGCCCCGTGAAGGCGTGACTCAGTTTAATCAGGCCATGATGGACATGGGAGCAACCATCTGCACCCGCAGTAAGCCGAAGTGCGAGATATGCCCAATTGCCAGTGACTGTCAGGCGCTCGCGGAAAATCAGCCAACGGCTTACCCCCATTCGAAACCTAAGAAAACTCAGCCGATCAAACGTGCGCGTTTAATTATGGTGCGCGATGGGCACAAAATTTGGCTAGAAAAACGGCCTCCAGCGGGTATCTGGGGTGGGTTATGGTGTTTTCCACAAGCTGAGGATGATACCGAGCAAGCGGCAATTCTTGCGCGTCTTGGCGTCGAGCAATGTCAAATTCAGTTACTCGATGAGTTTCGCCATACCTTTAGTCATTATCATTTTGACATTACCCCGGTGCTGGTGGATGTTTCGTTATGGAATCCGCGTCAGGTAATGGAAGCCAATGACGCTCTCTGGTATAACTTAGCTCAACCCCAAACGATAGGCTTAGCTGCGGCAACGCAAAAGTTGCTCGATAGTTCAGCCTTACAATTTTGTGCAAAAATAGAGGATAACCATGGCTAGAACCGTAATGTGTGCCCGTCTTAAGCAAGAGCTTCCTGGCCTAGATTTTCAATTGATCCCGGGAGAATTAGGTAAGCGTGTGTTTGATAATATCTCTAAGCAAGCATGGACCGAATGGCAAAAGAAACAAACCATGTTGATTAACGAGAAAAAATTAAACTTGATGAATGCCGAGGATAGAAAGTTTCTTGAAGTTGAAATGGTGAATTATTTATTTGAAGGCCAAGAGGTAGATATCGAAGGCTATACTCCTCCCTCTGCTTAGTTTTATCATGGATCGCCGTTATTTAATCTTGCCAACGCTGCTGCTGGCAGCGTGTGCAAGTAATGAGCCGCCCACACCTGTGGTAGATGAGGTTGATCAATTCTTAGCCCAGCGGCAAGACTATTACCGCCAGACACCCGGTGAAACAACCAAAGATGTTGAAGGCTTTGAAAGCTTAATCAATCATTTTGCTGATCGTGTTTATTTGATGTGGGGGCAAAACGACAGTGTGTTTGCTAGCAGTAAACACTATGTAAAATATACCGATAACTACCAAAGCCGTGCTCAGATTGATTTTGACAATGGTGTGATCACCATAGAAACCTTAGCCAAAGACAATCCCGAACAGCATCTGCATCAAGCTATCGTTGCTACCTTACTCACCCCCAATGATCCCACTGCCGTTGATATTTTCTCTGCCCAAGAAATCGACCCGAGTGCCGGTGAGCCCTTTTTATTGGGGCAAGTAGTGGATCAAGAGGGGCAAGAGATTAAATGGGGCTGGCGTGCGCAACGTTTTGCAGATCACCTATTGGCAACGCAACTGGTCAGAGAGTATCGCCAAGTGGGTGAGGTGTGGTCGGTCAGCTTTGATTTGGTGAAAAACCATCAAACCTTACGTGAGTACAAATATGCGCATCTGGTGAAAAAATACAGCAAAAAATACGATATCGATGAAAGCCTAATTTACGCGGTGATGAAAACCGAAAGTAGCTTTAACCCTTATGCGGTTTCTCATGCCAATGCTTATGGCTTGATGCAAGTGGTACCAGCCACAGCGGGGCGCGATGTATTTGAAAAGGTAAAACAACGCAGTGGTGAGCCGTCACGACAATTTTTGTTTGATCCTGAAAACAACATAGATATCGGCACGGCCTATTTGCATATTTTAAAAACACGCTACCTGAAAGACATTCAAGATCCACAATCTTTACGTTATGCCATTATTTCGGCCTATAACGGTGGTGCGGGTAATGTATTGAAAACATTTCACAGTGATCGCAAACAAGCGCCAAACGTAATAAATAAACGTTCCAGTCAACAGGTGTACCAAATGCTGACTCAGCAACATCCATCGGCCGAGTCACGGCGATATTTATACAAGGTAAATAAAGCCCAGCAAATGTTTTATCAAAATCGAGGCTGAGTTTATCTCCTTCGGTGGCGGAACTGCTGCTTTTTAGCGCGAACTGGTGAAAGCTTGTGCAAACAGTTCGTTTGAACAGGAAATTTTAAAAAAAACAGTTGACGGTTGGAACCAAAATCTATTTAATAGCGCTCCGTTGCCCAGATAGCTCAGTCGGTAGAGCAGGGGATTGAAAATCCCCGTGTCCGTGGTTCAATTCCGCGTCTGGGCACCATTTTTAAAACTTAAGGTGTTGCACGTTAAGTACGTGCCGACTTAGCTCAGTAGGTAGAGCAACTGACTTGTAATCAGTAGGTCACCAGTTCGATTCCGGTAGTCGGCACCATTTATTTAGCCCAGATAGCTCAGTCGGTAGAGCAGGGGATTGAAAATCCCCGTGTCCGTGGTTCAATTCCGCGTCTGGGCACCATATTAAACTCAATGTTTATGACATTAAGTTTAACGTGCCGACTTAGCTCAGTAGGTAGAGCAACTGACTTGTAATCAGTAGGTCACCAGTTCGATTCCGGTAGTCGGCACCATTTATTTAGCCCAGATAGCTCAGTCGGTAGAGCAGGGGATTGAAAATCCCCGTGTCCGTGGTTCAATTCCGCGTCTGGGCACCATACTAAAGGCCTCGCAATAGCGAGGCCTTTTTTTATGCCTGAAGTTTAGACTCTGATTTTTTTCCACTCTTTTTTTGTGACTCAAGCTGGGCAATTATTGCGGGCAATAAAAAAAGCGCCGTAGCGCTTTTTTGACGGTAGTTAGCTTTGGCTATACCTTAAATTGTGCGACCAGCTGATCTAGGCTCTCACACTGTTGGGCGAGAGATTCACAAGCGTTTTCGGCACTCGCGACCATCTCAACCACCTGATGACTGTTGTCTGCGATACGTTGCACGTTGCTGCTGACCTCTTCACTGACGTGATTCTGCTCTTTAGCCGCGGTGGCGATTTGAATGTTGATGTCGTTAATCATAGCGATGGCATTAACAATAGTGTCTAGGGATGCACCGGCTTCACTTGCTTGAGTCGCTGTTTGTTGGCCGCTTTCTTGGCTAGACGTCATTACGCTAACAGCTTGTTTCGCGCCGTTTTGTAGCTTCTCAATCATATTTTGGATTTCACCCGTGCTGGCTTGGGTTTTACTGGCCAGCGATCTCACCTCATCGGCAACAACGGCAAAGCCTCGGCCTTGTTCACCGGCTCTGGCTGCTTCTATGGCTGCGTTTAATGCAAGCAGGTTAGTTTGGTCAGCAATACCACGGATCACGTCTAGAATGGAGGCTATGTTGCCTACATCGTGCTCTAAGGTATTAATGACTTGTGCCGCTTGCTGTAGCTCATTAGAAAGAGACTGAATAGAAACGACCGTGGTTGAAATGATGCGCTTCGCGCTAGTCGCTTCATTATCGGCATCTTGGCTGGCGTGTGCGGCATCTTCGGCGTTTTGGCTCACTGTTTCACTGGTGGCGCTTAACTCATGCACCGCAGTGGCCACGGCATCGCTTTCAAATTGTTGATTGCTAGCACCTTGAGCCACACCTTGGGTGATAGATTGGATATTGGTCATTTCCGCGCGTACCGCATTGGATGAAATGATCACTTCGGTAATGGTTTGCTGAATTTTTTCCACGAAGGTATTAAATGATTCCGCTAGTTGGCCAATTTCATCTTGGGTTTCAACCGGTACGCGAGCAGTGAGGTCGCCCTCTCCTGAAGCAATATTTTTCATCGCACTGGTTAAACGTAGCACCGGGGCAATTAAGATTTTGCCAAGAAACCAAGTAAGCACGATGGCCGCAATTAAAGCACTTATCCCGCCCGCTTCCATCACCATTTTAGCGCTACTGATGGCGTCTAGTTTTTCTTGTTCTGTTTTTTCTACTTGCTCAAGTAAAGCATCTTGAACTTGTTTTAAAGAAGCGCGCATCTTGTCAAACGCTTGCTCTAATTCAACGCCCTGTTGTTCAAATAAAGCAGGCGCTTGTTCTGGGGTGGCTATGTAGGGTTTGGTCATCGCCAGCCATGTATCGAAGTTTTTCGCTAATTCATCAAGATGGCTCTGCTGGGCGCGATCCAGAAAGCCCATGTCGATCAAGCGTTGTGAAGACAATAGGCGTTTGCGCGCTTTGGGTGCGTTGTCGTTATACTCAAATACTTGTTTCTCTATTAGCGTCTTGTTGCCATTGGCTATCACTAAACCCTGCAAGGCTGCAGTGGCTTGATAGACATCGCGATAGCCATCATCGAGATCCATCAATACGGGTTGAACATCTTGAGTATATTGATTATTAAACTCGACTTGTTGATTGAAGGCCATCAGGGTGTAGGTGAATATGATGGCGAATATCACGGTGACCAAGGCAACTGGAATGGCCAGTTTTACCCTAAAATTTAGATTGTTTAACACTATGCACCTCACTTGATGATGTTATGCCTAGGTACGGCAGAAAAAAGATAGAAAAACTTAACAACAAGATAAATAGTTGAGTTTCTAAAACTTATCGGAATGATAGCGCTATTCTTTAAGGAATTATTTTGCTTTCAGCTAAAAGCTCTAGCTCTATCACGAAATACATCAGTGTTTGTATTTTAATACTTGCCAAGCCGCAAGATAGCGTTGAAATGATTCAGGTGGATGAGCGTTGCGATCGGGATGAGAGCTAAGTGCCAATTTGCGCCAGCGTTGCTTAATCTGTTGCATTGAGGCGTCTTGTGGCAGTTGAAATAGCGCGAGAGCTTGTTGACGAGTCAGTGCAGCCGATTGATTAGCTTGTCCAAATTGTTGCCAAAATTGCGTTAATAGTGCGTTTACTTCATCCACTGAGGCTTGATAGTTGTGCCAATCCAAATAAAAGCGACGTAAATTGTCGCTGCTGGCTGCGCTGAGTTCATGGTCTAAAGTGGTTGCTGGATTGGCGATTAACTCAATCTGTAGGGCGCTGATGTTGAGCGTGTATTCCCCAATCAATTGTTGCTGCAGTTGATAAAGGGCATTCATGATTAAAAAGTTGAGCCGGTACAAGTGTAAGTTGTTGTCCTCTGCCAGCACAGTTTGCTGTAATGGCTTCACACGTTGGCTAATTTCATGGATTTTTAGCGGTTCTGTTTGCTCAAGTAATAGCTCAAAAATAATGTCGATTAACGGATTGTCCATTGTTAAACCTTGAGACCGCCCGAAGGCGGCCGAATTGTTATTAATGGAATGGGAAGAAGTAGCTCATCCATGAAGACATGCGCAGTAGAATTTTGCGCATTACCGCAACATGATGGAAATGCTCGGAGTAAACCGCTGCCTGACCAAAAGCGCCTCCTGGGATTTGTTTACTAAATTGCTCAAACTCAGGATCGGTAATGGTTAATACCACCGCAACTCGACCTGGCATAGGCGCTGTGGCTGGCGAGATAATCGTGCCCGATGGTTGAACTTGGCCTTCAACCATAGCAGGTGCAACCCTATCAACTTTTGCCTTAAACACACGCCCAGGAATGCCATCAAAAGCAATTTCGGCTTCGTAGCCTACTTTTAAGCGTAGTAAGCTGTTTTGTCTAAACCAAGCCGTGTATTGATTTTGACCTTCTTGGTTAACAAATATCATCACAGGGCGAAGTGGCATAGCAACCGCTAACATGCCCGGATAGAGCGCTTGTTGAACCACGTAACCGTCGTTCATGGCTCTGACTTCGGTTTGTTCTAATTGGTATACGGCGTGTACTAATTGGGCCTTAATGTCATCAACATTTGCTCGGGCTACATCGATATCTCGCTGTTTACCCACGCCACGTTGTTTCAATTCAAGGGCGCGACTTAAGTCGTCCTTCGCACTTTTTAATCTAGCTTCAAGAGAATCAACTTTACTCTGATAAGGCGTTGCATCTAGCTTAAATAAAATGTCGCCTTTGGCCACAGGGGTATTAGGCTCAACCAAGACTTCGGTGACTTGGCCTGATACTGCAGGCACCACAGGGGTGGTGACATAATATTCACGGGTCATTTCCGAATACGGGTGGTTGTAGTTCATCAAAAAGATCAAGGTGCCAATTAATACGATCCCCCCAAGAACCGCAGTCGGGACTGTCCACTTATTGAGTGGGATTTTGAAGATCTTGAAAACGGCGACACAAATGGCGGTGTAAGTCAGTATTAACAGTAAATCCATTATTTGTCTCCTTGACTTTCAAGCTGGTTAAGACGGCTTTCTAGCTCGTCGATTTTAAGGTATAGCTCTTCGACTTTGTTGTCTCTACCCGTTGAGCTAAAGCCCCAGCCGCGGTCTTCACGATACAAGGTGGCCCAAATCCATAAAAATGGCCAAAGCACATGCAAGGTAAACAAGCTAACCCAGCCTGCAACATGAATAGCGTCTTGATGGGGGTGGTTGCGGTGTTTGGATATTTCATAAGGAATATCATGAATGGCAATGATGCCGTAAAAGAAAGTTATGGCAACAAATACCAGTAACCCAAGGGCGACATAATCAAGCATAGTTTGATCCTTATTTTGTCTTGGTTGGAGGTTAGCTAGTATATGCTTTTTTACGGTTAGAAGTTAAGTGTTTGCTAATGATAGGTAAAAAAATTGCAATGAAGATAGTGGTTTATGTAATTGAGCTTAAAATGAGTCTAAATTCAATCGGGTAAACCTAAATAGTGGCGATATACCAAATTAAATATTGTTGAAATTCTTTATTAATGAAAACAATGCTGGACTTTTCGGCGCCGTCTCCTTAGCATGCGCGCCGACGCTGGTTTAAGCCAAAATTTGGTGGGAATAGGGTGAAAATCCCTAACTGACGCGCAGCGGTAATAGAGCAAGCAAATGACAGAGTTAAACTCAGACACTGAAGATTGTACTTTGGGAAGTCGTCATGTTGCGCCCTTTTTGGGCAACTCTTAAGTCCGAATACCGACCAGCGACTAAGCGATGGACGCTTAGGTTTTAACGCGACTAAGGTTTATAAACAATGAAAAAAACACTTCTTGCAGTGGCATTGACGCCGCTGTGCTTGCCGCTTGCATTCGCAAAATCTGTTGATGACACTATGATCATCACGGCTAACCGAACCCATCAACCTTTGACTAGTGCCCTTGCGCCAGTTGTCGTGATTGAAAAAGAAGAAATTGAAGCTTCTCAAGCTAAATCCTTTGCTCAAGTGCTACGTCGTTTGCCTGGTATTCAGGTCAATGAAGGTGGCATGGGCCAGCAAACCGATATTTTTGTGCGTGGCGCGTCAAGTAAACATGTCTTGTTATTGATTAATGGCGTGCGAATTGGCAGTGCAACCACTGGCTCTGCTGATTTTGGTCAAATTCCATTAACCGGTATAGAGCGGATTGAATTCATTCGCGGCCCACGAGCGACTATTTATGGCTCCGATGCTATCGGCGGCGTGATTAATGTCATCACTAGCTACCAAGGTAATGATGAAGTTGCGTTGAGTGGCAGTATCGGCTCTCATGAGTATGCGAGCATGGAAACGTCTATCTCTCAGGCCTTAACCGAAACCTTTTGGGCTAAGTTGGCTGCTAAACATGACAACAGCGATGGTTTTTCTTCACAGAAAGAGCCGCAAGATCAAGATGATGATGGCTTTCGTAATACCAGTGTGGTGGCCGAGTTAGGGGCTCATATTAATGAGCAGTGGCAAGTCAGTTTGCAAGGGTACTTGCAAAATGGCAAGGCGGAATACGACAGTAGTTGGTCTGAAAGGCCATACAGTGAAACGGACAACTATAATGTTGCCGGTAAGCTCAGCTACCAAGGGCAGCAGCTATTCTCGGAATTAACCTTAGCGGCGAACCAAGATAAGAGTGAAAACAAGGCGGTTGGCTCAAATAGTGAGTTTAAAACCCAGCGCCAGTTGGCTAACTGGTTAGTCAGTACCCCATTGGCGGAGCAAGTGACATTTACAGGTGGTGCTGAATGGTATCAAGATAAGGTGGGCAACACCGGCTCACCTTATGCTAAAACAGAGCGAGATAATAAGGCAGCATATGTCAATGTACATTATCAGTTGGCACCTTTGACTTTCGAAGCCAGTGGTCGTATCGATGATAATGAAAGTTATGGCAGTCACACTACTTGGCAAATGGCCTCGGGTATTCAAGTGCATCCACAGGTTCGTTTAATTGGCTCTGTAGGCACAGCATTTAAAGCGCCTAGCTTTAATGATTTATATTACCCAGAATCAACTTGGAACAAGGGCAACCCAGATCTTAAACCTGAAGAATCGGTGGGTTTCGATTTGGCTATTGAATGGGCTTATGAGTATGCAGATTTGCGTTTGGGGACTTATGGCTCACGCATCGATGACCTAATTATTTGGCCTGCACCAACTTACTATACGCCAGAAAATGTGGCTAAAGCGTCGATTAAAGGGATTGAGTTCCAAGCGGATTTCGCAACTGGTGAGGTGAATCATTTACTGTCTTATGATTACGTCGATGCCAGAGATAAGGCGACCGATAAGTACTTGCCACGCCGCGCCATGCACTTGGCAAAGTGGAATATTAATTACCGCTATCAAGCGCTGCAACTGGATCTCGATACCCTATATCAAGGGGATTCATATGATGATGGCGCCAATACTAACAAGGTCAAAGGCTATTTCTTGGCAGATCTTGCGGCTAGTTATTACTTCAATAACGGGTTGATATTGCGTGGACGTGTGGCCAATATCTTTGATAAGAAGTACGAAGTGAAGCGTAACTACAATACGGCTGAGCGTAGCGTGTATGCCACCGCGACTTACCGTTTTTAAGTTCATAGACTAAATCTAGCTTAATCAAAAAGGGCCCAGACTGTTAGTCGGGCCCTTTTTTATTCGTCTTCCATAAATAAAGCAAGTAGTTCGTTAAGGTAACGATGGCCTTGCGGGCTAACTTGCCACTGCTGACCAAGATCAAGCAGTAAACCTTTGTCGATAGCCTCATTGATGGCGTCTTGTATTAAGCTTAACGGCTGTCCGGTGCGCTGAGTAAACTCGGTCTTATCGAAGGCTTCAAATAGGCGCAAACGATTCATCATGTACTCAAACGGTAATTCTTCTGGCATGACAGTATTTATCTGATCTAAATAGGCTCTGCCTGGATCGAGATAACCGCTCGGGTGTTTGACCTTAGTGGTGCGGATAATCTTGTTTTCATCCGCTAGTGTAATTTTGCCATGAGCCCCGCAGCCGATGCCGAGGTAATCGCCAAAGCGCCAATAATTTAAATTGTGCTGACACTGTTTGCCGGGTTTGGCGTAACCGGAAATCTCATATTGCTGATAACCCGCCTCGGTTAAACGCTGGTGGCCTTGCTCGTAGATATCCCAAAGAATGTCGTCATCGGGCAAGGTGGGGGGCTTAGAGGCAAACTGGGTATTGGGCTCTATGGTCAGCTGATACCAAGATAAATGTGGCGGCGCCAGTTCAATGGCAGTGGTCAGATCAAACAAGGCATCGTCAAGGTTTTGATCCGGTAAACCATGCATTAAATCTAAGTTAAAGCTGTTGAGTTTACTGGCCTTGGCTAGTTTAGCTGCATTCACTGCCTCATCTTGACCGTGGATCCGGCCGAGCAAATTGAGCTTAGGTTGCTGAAAACTTTGTACGCCGATGGAAATACGATTAACCCCTGCGTCAATAAATCCGGCAAAGCGCGCCGTTTCAACCGTACCAGGGTTGGCTTCCATGGTGATTTCGATATTTTCAGCAAACGGGATCTGCTCTGCCACACCCGCCAGTAGGCGAGCCATGGCCTCTGCGCTTAATAAGCTAGGAGTTCCACCGCCAATAAAGATACTGGTTAATGGCCGCCCTTGAACGTAATCGGCTTCTAGCTTGAGATCGTCTAACAGAGCGCTAACGTATTCGGTTTCAGGGATTTTCCCTTTCAAACCGTGAGAATTAAAATCGCAATAGGGACACTTTTGCACGCACCAAGGTATGTGTATGTATAAGCTAAGAGGAGGCAAGGTCAGCATTATTGTCCTAGCTTTTTGTTGATTTTAGTACTGAGCAGCTGCAAGGCTTTGCCGCGATGACTGAGCTGATTTTTACGCTCTTTGCTTAGCTCTGCGCTGACTTTACCTTCACTAGGCACAAAAAATACCGGATCGTAACCAAAGCCGTTTTCGCCATGAGGCGTGGTGGTAATAAAGCCTTCCCAAGTGCCGTGACAAATCACAGGGGTCGGATCATCGGCATGAGCCATTAGCACCAGCACACAATGAAAGCGCGCGCTGCGCTGTGATTCTGGTACGCCGTCTAGCTCTTGCAGCAGTTTGTCGATATTGGTTTTATCGTTGGCGTGAGGGCCGGCAAAGCGCGCGGAATAGATGCCCGGTGCGCCTTTAAGAAAGTCCACTTCAAGGCCTGAATCGTCAGCAATAGCGGGTAAGCCGGTGACGTAAGCCGCGTGGCGCGCCTTGATAATGGCATTTTCAACAAAGGTGGTGCCGGTTTCGGCCACTTCAGAGACGTTAAAATGGCTTTGTGGCAACACTTCTAAATCATAAGGGGCTAGCATGTCGGCTAGCTCTTTTACCTTGCCTAGATTGCCGGTGGCAAGTACAAGTTGTTTGGTCATATTGGCTGTCTTCAAGTTAGTCTGCTTCAACGTAGAATTTTTGCACGAATTTTAGTTTGTTATTCTTACCTTGGCTGTTGATCTTGATGTCAAAGGTAAAGGTTTCTTCATGGCGAAAGGGCAACTCGGCGAGATAATAAATGGCATCGCCTTCTTTTACTTCGCGAAATTCAAGCTGGGTTACATTGCCTAATAAATTTTTGGCGCTGCCGCTCAGGGTTGCTGGCACGCTAGGGTTGCCCAGCTGCTGAGTATCAAGCACGCTAATATTAATCAAGGCATTATAGGCACTGCGCTTGATTTTATAAGCTCTGGCTATTTTGGGGGTTAAGAAAGTCGAATTAAATGCAATGTAGTGCACGTCAAGGTTGGCAAAGGTTTGCTTTTGCTCGGCAAAACTAGCAGGGCTAAGTAATAGCATAAGGGCAGTAGAAAGGCTTAAGGCCAGCGCTTTAAGGTGATGCATGAGGGGCTCCTGAAATACTACACGGGTACTTAAGTTGGAATTAATTATGATCCATTAGCGATAATATCACCTCTGGGATCACTTTAGGTTGCTCGATTCTGACTTGTTTATGACGACTTAGCTCGCCTTTTTCTATGGTTATCTGACTTTTAGCGGTTTTGAATTGCTTGCTCAAAAATTTAACAAGATGACTATTCGCTTGGCCGTCGACGGGCGCTGCGGTCACTGTGACTTTCATTTCATGGTTGTGCAGGCCAACAAAGGCGTCGCGGCTAGCTTTGGGCTGTAAATAAAGCCTTAGAGTGATGGCGCTTATTGTACAATTGCGTTGGTCAAACTTGGCCTCACAGACGAGGCCAAGTGGGTTTGAGTTGGTTAACTCTTTTGAAGATGCCATGGGCTATTAGATCTGGCTCCACAGCGGAAACATTCCGTAAAAAGCGATGTTAATGAACTGCAACGCGATAAAGATGACTAAGATGGATAGATCCAGTCCGCCCATGGCTGGCAGAACCCGCCTAACTGGCGTCATTAATGGTTCGGTCAGTTGATACATCACATATTCAATGGGATTGTTACCTTGGCTGACCCAACTTAAGATGGCGCGAATGACCAATACCCAAAACAACAGGTAGCCGATTTTCTTAAGTGCCACTAGGCTTGTTAGTTGTAGCCAGCCCCCCAAACTTTGCATTGCTTCAATTATCAATGGCTTGGGTATTAGCTGAAAAACCATGAGCACAGTATACTTAGCCAGCACAACCAACAACAGCAGTACGATACTGGCAACATCAACACCACCAAAGCCCGGTATTATTCGGCGTAGGGGTTTTAGCAATGGGTTGGTGGCTTTGACCACAAACTGGCAAAACGGATTGTAAAAATCCGCTCTAACCAATTGTAGCCACAAACGCAAAATAACCACTGAGATATACAAATCAAACAGGGTATTAATTAAATAATAAAATGGTTCAGAGCCCATTTTTCCTCCTAAAAGAGTTGTTCCATTTCGGCGCCGCGTTCGGCAGCGGCGTGCATGGCTTGTTTTACAATGTCAGACAAACCTTGTTCGTTAAAGGTGCGGATCGCTTCGGCCGTGGTGCCGCCTTTTGAAGTAACATTGGTGCGCAAGGTGGCTAAATCAAGGTCGGGGTTTTCAATCACCATTTGGGCACTGCCCAATGCCGATTGTTGCACTAGCAAACGGGCTTGCTCTGGGCTAAAACCCATTTCAATTGCGGTTTGTTGCATGGCTTCCATAAACAAGAAGAAATACGCCGGCGCGCTGCCTGATGCGGCAATAATGCCATTAATTTGTGCCTCGGTTTCAACCCAAACGATTTTGCCTACTGCGGCCATTAAATCTCCGGCAAAGGCTTTATCGCTGTCGCTCACTTGTTCTGACGCAAATAATCCTGTCATACCTTGTTGCAGTAGAGCGGGGGTGTTTGGCATGGTGCGCACCACGGGCACAGAGCCAAAAATGCCTTGTAATCTGGCTACCGAAATACCCGCTGCGATGGAAATAAATAGCTTATTGGCAAGGTCAACACCTTGGTCAACCAAATGCTGACATACATCGGCCATGATTTGAGGCTTTACTGCCAATACCACCACGTCTGCTGCGGCAACGGCTTGGGCGTTATCGGTTAATGTGGTGATAGCAAATTGTTGTTCCATCTTAGCGCGATTATCTGCATTGGGATCACTGGCACTAAGCAGATTTTTGTCATAACCATCTTGCACTAGGCCGCCAATTAAACTGCTTGCCATGTTGCCAGCGCCAATAAAGGTGATTTTTTTCTGTTCCATTTGCATCTCTTTATTCATTTTATGTTTTATGCCTCGGCGCTTAACTTTTGTAGTCACGCGCACCAAAAATCGCTGTGCCTACCCTGACCATAGTGCTGCCATTGGCAATGGCCACACTCATGTCATCACTCATGCCCATAGATAGGGTATCCATGTCGGGGTAGGTTTGCTGTAATTGCAAATATAACCTATGTAATTGGACAAAGCTGTCATTTAACACTTGTAGATCATCACTGGGCGCGGGAATTGCCATGATGCCACGCAGTTTTAAGCCCGGTAATTCACTTACTTGTGATGCAAGTTCAATAACTTGAGATAAAGTGGTTCCCGACTTACTGGCTTCTCCGCTAATATTGACCTGCAAACAAATGTTAAGAGGTGGCAGCTCAGTAGGGCGCTGATCACTTAAACGTTGTGCTATTTTTAAACGGTCGATGCTTTGCACCCAGTCAAAATTTTCAGCAACTAATTTGGTTTTATTAGATTGCAACGGGCCGATAAAGTGCCATTCGATAGGGTCTGCAATATCAGCATCTTGGCGTAGGGCTTGAATTTTTTCTATGCCTTCTTGCACATAGTTCTCGCCAAACCGACGTTGGCCGGCGGCATAAGCCAACTTAACTTGCTCTGCTGGTTTAGTCTTGCTGACAGCCAGCAGCTTAATTTCATGGCTATCTCGATTAGCAGCCACAGCGGCTTGCTCAATTTGAGATAAAACATTAGTGAGTTGCTTGGTTAAAGTGCTCATAATAGTGACTACAGGAATCTTTAGGTTATGGATATTACAGAATTATTGGCGTTTAGTGTAAAACATAAAGCGTCGGATCTACACCTTTCTGCAGGTGTACCGCCAATGATACGTGTTGATGGTGAAGTACGTAAAATCAACTTACCCGCATTGGATCATAAACAAGTTCATAGCTTGATTTATGACATTATGAACGACAAACAACGCAAAGACTTTGAAGAAAAGTTAGAAACCGACTTTTCATTTGAAGTGCCTGAACTAGCTCGTTTTCGTGTTAACGCATTTAACCAAAACCGCGGTGCGGGTGCGGTATTTCGTACCATCCCAAGTGAAGTGCTGACCTTAGACGATTTAAATGCGCCTGAGATTTTCAAGAAAATCTCGAAAACTCCACGTGGTCTGGTGTTGGTGACCGGACCGACCGGCTCGGGTAAATCAACCACCTTGGCGGCGATGATAGATTACATCAATGAAAATGATTACAAGCACATTTTGACCATTGAAGATCCGATCGAATTCGTGCACCAAAACAAAAAATGTCTAATTAACCAACGTGAAGTGCATAAAGACACCCACGGCTTTGATGCTGCGCTACGCAGTGCGTTACGTGAAGACCCCGACGTTATTCTGGTGGGTGAGATGCGTGACCTTGAAACCATTCGTCTTGCATTGACCGCGGCCGAAACGGGTCACTTAGTGTTTGGTACCTTGCACACCACCTCTGCGGCCAAAACCATTGACCGTATCGTTGACGTGTTCCCCGGCGCTGAAAAAGACATGGTGCGTTCGATGCTATCGGAATCCTTACGCGCGGTAATTTCGCAGACCCTATTGAAGAAAAATGGCGGTGGCCGTGTCGCAGCCCATGAAATCATGATAGGTATTCCGGCTATTCGTAACCTTATTCGTGAAGATAAGATTGCCCAAATGTACTCGGTTATCCAAACCGGTATGACTCACGGCATGCAAACCCTTGACCAGTGTTTACGCCAGTTAGTCAATACTGGACAGGTGGCTCAAGCCGATGCTGCGGCTAAAGCGGCTGATGCTAACACCTTCTAAACGAGGCGGTTAGTGAACGGGCGCTGTTGATTCAGCGCATTGATCTTAAGGAGTTAAGGAAAGATAGAATGACACTGGACCAGTTATTAACGGCAATGCATAAATTAAAGGGCTCTGACGTTTATATTTCCGTTGGCATGCCACCTGCTATCAAGGTGAATGGGCAATTGCAATCTGCAGGCAAAGACGCCATGTCTGAAGCAGATGTTTACGAATTAGCTAGCCAAGCCATGAGCGAAGCGCAAATGGCGGAATTTAAGCAAAGCCGCGAATCTAACTTTGCCTTTAATGTGGATAAAGTTGGCCGTTTTCGTATCAGTGCTTTTTTTCAAAAAGACATGCCGGGCATGGTAATCCGTCGTATCGAGATGCGCATCCCAACTTTTGAAGAATTACACCTGCCACAAGTACTTAAAGAAGTGTGTATGGCCAAGCGTGGCCTAATTCTGTTTGTGGGGGCAACCGGTTCGGGTAAATCGACTTCACAGGCCGCGATGATTGGCTATCGTAACATGCATGCCAGTGGCCACATTATTACGGTGGAAGACCCTATCGAATTTGTTCACCAACACGGCAAATCGATTATCACTCAGCGTGAGGTGGGCCTAGATACCGAATCTTTTGAAATGGCGCTGAAAAACTCATTACGCCAGGCGCCCGATGTTATCTTATTAGGTGAGATCCGAACCCGCGAAACCATGGAATTTGCCATCGCCTTTGCCGAAACGGGTCACTTATGTATGGCGACCTTGCACGCCAACAACGCTAACCAAGCACTCGATCGTATCTTGCACTTAGTGCCTGAAGATATGCAGCGCCAGTTCTTGTTTGATCTTTCGGTTAACTTGCGTTGTATCGTGGCGCAGCAGTTGATCAAAACTCAAGACGGTAACTCGCGACGCGGTGCATTTGAAATACTGCTCAATACTCCCTTGGTATCGGATATTATTCGTAAAGGTGAGTTACATGAACTCAAAGACATTATGGGTAAATCTAATGAGCTAGGCATGAATACCTTTGACCAAGCCTTGTTTAATTTGTACCAGCAAGGTCTGATTGGTTACGCTGAAGCCCTCGCTCATGCCGATTCGCCAAATGACCTGCGCTTAATGATCAAGCTTAAAGGCAGTGATAACCTAGGCACCGGCATGATGGATGATGTCACTATCGACATGTAGTTTGTAGCCAGCCATAGACAAATCTTACTTCATCGGTAAGATGGTATTTTAAAGCTCAGCTAGTTTATGCTGAGCTTTTTGCTTTTACACTAAAGAGAATTGTTATGTTAGTACTCGTTTCTCCTGCCAAAACATTGGATTACGAATCGCCATTAGCGACCGAACGTCATACTCAACCCGAGTTTATCGAGCATAGTCATGAGCTGATTGAGCGTTGTCGTGAATTGACGCCGCTGCAAATCTCCCAATTAATGAAAATCAGTGACAAGCTGGCGGGATTAAATGCGGCGCGTTTTGAGCAGTGGCAGCCTGAGTTTAGTTTTGATAATGCGCGCCAAGCTATTTTGGCGTTTAAAGGGGATGTTTATGCCGGCTTAGATGCGGCGAGCTTTAGCGAGCAAGACTTTGATTTTGCTCAATCTCATCTGCGCATGCTGTCTGGGTTATATGGTTTACTTAAACCACTGGATCTCATGCAACCTTATCGTCTTGAAATGGGCACTAAGCTGGATAATGCGCGAGGTAAAAACCTGTATGAGTTTTGGGGCGATCTGATCACAGATAAAATCAATCAAACCTTAGCCGAGCAGGGCGATGAGTTGGTGGTGAATCTGGCTTCCAACGAATACTTTAAAGCGGTGAACCGTAACAAGCTTAATGGTAAGTTGGTGACCCCAGTGTTTAAAGACAATAAAAATGGCCAATACAAGATAATCAGCTTCTACGCCAAAAAAGCCAGAGGTTTAATGGCGCGTTACATTATTCAAAACCAACTCACCTCGGTCGAGCAACTAAAGCAGTTTGACTTAGAAGGCTATTTCTTTTCAGCCATCGACTCTAAGCCGTATGAGTTGGTTTTTAAGCGCGACAGTCAAGATTGATTGAAGCTAAGGGTGGCAGTTTAATGGAGCCTGAGAGCCCATTAAACCGTCACATTACTTCTTCATCCGCTTTTCAATTTGCTTTTGCTCCCAGTCTTTACCAAATCTTGGCAAGATATTAAACACGCCTAAGGCGTGGTTCACTATCCCAATCCCCCAGCCTAACATGGGCCAAATTACCCAAAAATAATCTGGGCTGAAAATGAGGTTAATAACAGTCAATAGCACCATCACCAAAACATAGGTGGTTAGATGAGAGTAAAAGCCTTTTAGCTCTTTCACTTCCTTTTTTACTTCGGCTAACTTTTCCGCTTCAGGATCGAGTTGGGAAGTGTTTTGATTATGGGTTGTATTGGCTGTCATCGGATTGTCCTCTTGAGTGGCAGATGGCTGTATCTTCTGAACGTCGACTTCCAATGTGGCAGCAATGGCTTTTAAGGTTTCTAATGCACCTTGGCCACCCTTTTCAAGTCGCTGTATGGTGCGTACACTCACGCCACTAAACTGCGATAACTGCTCCTGTGACCATGCTTTTTCTAAGCGGTAACTTTTAATCATATTGGGCTTCGACATCCTGTGTTCCTTTCATGCCACTAAGATTATCAAAGCATACCGTTTTGACCACGACATGCAACCGACACTTAGGTGACAGCTTTAAAGATCAATAGGTTATGTTTTATTAAATGGGGAGGCTGAAGCTGTTTTGGCGGGGTGTCGGGTTGTTGACAGGGGCGGGGATTAGGACGAAAAAAAGGCTACCTTTAAGGTAGCCTTGATAGAGCAAGTAAAGCTAATCGCGTGCCGGTATTAAAGTGCGGCAATCGTTGCTTGCTGCGCTTCAATTTTATCGAGCGCTTCTTGTAGCTCTTGCTGCTTAGCTTGCTCCTTGGCGATTACTTCTTGTGGCGCTTTGCCTACGAACTTCTCGTTGCCCAGTTTAGCAGTAACCTTGTCCAGATCTTTGGCCACTTTTTCAGCTTGCTTGGCCAGACGCGCCAATTCAGCTTCTTTGTCCACGAGGCCAGCCATTGGGATAAGTAGCTCCATTTTACCCACTAGGTTAGTAACAGAAGCTGGCGCGGTGTCACCTTCTTGAAGTACCGTTACGGTTTCAAGTTTCGCTAACGAGTTTAAGAAGCTTTGGTTTTCGTTAAAGCGGCGCTGATCTTCGGTCGACGCATTCTTAAGCAGCGCATTAAGCGGCAGGTTCGGACTGATGTCCATTTCACCACGGATATTACGCACCGCTAAGATCACTTGCTTAACCCATTCCAGATCGGCAATGGCGTCGGCATCTAGCTTGCTTTCATCCACTTCAGGGAAGGCCTCTAGCATGATGGTCTCGCCGGTTTTACCCGCTAGCGGTTTAACGCGTAGCCAAATTTCTTCGGTAATGTATGGCAGCATAGGATGCGCTAAACGAAGTAGCGTTTCTAATACATCCACTAAGGTTTGACGGGTGCCGCGTTGCTGCTCTGGGGTACCTTTAAACAGTACTGGTTTGGTTAGCTCGAGATACCAAGAACAGAACTCGTTCCAAGTAAAGTCGTATAAGGTGTTGGCGGCTAGGTCAAAACGGTACGCATCTAGGTGATCGCGGTAAGTTTTGATGGTTTGCTGCAACTGACCTTGGATCCAGCGATCCGCTAGGCTGAACTCGGCTACGCCAGTGAGATCTTTATCTTCTGTGTGCATAAACACATAGTTACTGGCGTTCCAAAGCTTGTTACAGAAGTTGCGGTAACCTTCTAGGCGCTTCATGTCCCAGTTAATGTCACGGCCCGTTGAAGCTAGTGCTGCTAGGGTGAAACGTAAGGCATCGGTACCATGGGTTTCGATGCCTTCTGGGAAGGCCTTGCGGGTGTTCTTTTCAATCTTAGCTGCCAGCTGAGGCTGCATCATGTTGCCACAACGTTTTTCAACCAAGCTTTCAAGATCGATACCGTCAATCATGTCTAATGGGTCCAGTACGTTACCTTTAGACTTAGACATTTTATCGCCGTTTTCGTCACGGATTAAGCCGGTCACGTAAACCGTCTTGAATGGCACTTGCGGCTTGCCGTTTTCGTCCTTGATAAAGTGCATGGTCATCATGATCATGCGCGCTACCCAGAAGAAGATAATGTCAAAACCGGTTACCAACACATCGGTTGGGTGGAAGGTTTTGAGGGCTTCGGTGTCGTCTGGCCAACCTAAGGTTGAGAAGGTCCAAAGGGCAGAGGAGAACCAAGTATCTAATACGTCATCATCTTGGCGCAAGGCAACATCGGCTGCGATGTTATTGTCGCTGCGCACTTGTGCTTCGTCGTGACCCACATAAACATTACCTTGATCGTCGTACCAAGCTGGGATGCGGTGACCCCACCACAATTGGCGCGAAATACACCAGTCTTGAACGTCGCGCATCCAAGAGAAATACATGTTTTCGTATTGTTTTGGCACAAATTGAATGTCGCCATTCTCAACCGCTTCGGTGGCGGTTTTGGCTAGCGGTGCAACGCGAACATACCATTGGTCGGTTAGCATAGGTTCAATCACTACGCCGCCACGATCGCCATAAGGCACGGTTAAATCGTGATCTTTAATTTCTTCTAACAGACCAAGCTCTTCAAATGCCGCAACGATGGCTTTACGCGCTGCAAAGCGCTCAAGGCCTTGGAATTGCGCTGGTAATTCAGTGCTGTAAGCATCTGATTTTTCGCCGTTGGTATTAAACACTTCGGCGCTGTCACGAATTTCTGCGTTGAAGGTAAGAATGTTGATCATCGGCAGTTGATGACGTTTACCTACCTCATAGTCGTTAAAGTCGTGGGCTGGGGTGATTTTTACACAACCTGTGCCTTTTTCCATGTCGGCATGCTCGTCACCCACGATAGGGATGCGGCGGCCAACCAAAGGTAATTCGATGAATTTACCGATCAAGGCTTGGTAGCGCGGGTCTTCTGGGTTAACCGCAACACCGGTATCGCCCAGCATGGTTTCTGGACGCGTAGTGGCAACGACTATGTAGTTTTTGCCGTCAGGCGTTGTGATGCCATCGGCTAATGGGTAGCGAAAATGCCACATGTTGCCTTTTACGTCTTTGTTTTCTACTTCTAAATCAGAAATAGCCGTGTGCAGTTTTGGATCCCAGTTAACGAGGCGCTTGCCACGATAGATAAGATCTTCTTGGAATAATTTTACAAAGACTTCTTGCACCGCTTTAGACATGCCGGGATCCATGGTAAAGCGTTCACGATCCCAGTCTACCGATGCGCCAAGGCGACGTAGTTGCTTGGTGATAGTCCCGCCAGATTCCGCTTTCCAATCCCAAATTTTGTCAATAAAGGCTTCACGGCCGTAGTCATTTTTGGTTTTGCCTTCTTCGGCGGCGATTTTACGCTCAACCACCATTTGGGTGGCAATACCTGCGTGGTCTGTGCCCACTTGCCACAGGGTATTTTTACCTTGCATGCGCTGGTAGCGTACTAAGGTATCCATAATGGTATCTTGGAAAGCATGACCCATGTGCAGGCTGCCGGTGACGTTTGGCGGCGGGATCATAATACAGTAGCTGTCTTTAGTGGTATCACCGTGGGGTTTGAAGTAGCCTTGCTCTTCCCATTTTTGGTAATGTTTTTGCTCAATTGATTGAGGATTATAGGTTTTTTCCATATTCAGTGTCAGCTTCTGTCAAATTAGTGCAATTTAAGTAACCGGCTTAAATTACGGGTTAAATCTCAGTCAGAGAGGTATCTCTGTCAGCGGTATTTAGTCTAGTTGTGTCGTCGCAAGCGAAATGCCCCATTGTTTGTATCTGGCATAACGTTGGCGTGCTTGCTGTTTTAGCAGTTCGTCTATGGGAACGAAATCTACCACTTGTGCAAACTCGGTTGCAAATTCTGGTGCTATTGTACGCAAGTTAATCAGTACTTGTCGTCTTTGTTTTGCTCTTTGCCAGCCAATTTCGACGGCGACACCATAAAAAGGAGGCTCTCCCGTCAGTTGGTGAGGCACAAAGCTATCACCATTAAACTGCCAAAGGTGTTCATCAATCAAAAAGGCATCGGCTTGATTATCGGTGGCGATAAAAACCTTTTGTCCTTGCTGGTAATGATGAGCTGCTAATTGGCAAGCAAAAGCAAAATGAGCCGGAAGGTTAACTTGCGGCTCATTGGTTTGACTCATGAGGTAAAACATCCCTTGAGTCATTATTCTTCGACGTTGACGCCGCTTTTGTTAATTAAAAACTGGGTCAACATGGGCACAGGTCGTCCGGTTGAGCCTTTATCTTTGCCGCCACTGCGCCATGCGGTGCCCGCGATATCTAGGTGTGCCCAGTGATACTTTTTGGTAAAGCGTGACAAGAAACAAGCCGCAGTGATGGTGCCTGCTGATTTGCCGCCGATATTGGCCATATCCGCAAACGGGCTTTCTAACTGCTCTTGATATTCATCGCCCATCGGTAAACGCCAAGCTCTGTCGCCCGCTTGCTCTGATGCGTTGATTAATTCATGGGCTAATGGATTGTGGTTGCTCATTAGACCAGAGATATGATGGCCTAAGGCAACCACACAAGCGCCAGTGAGGGTGGCTACGTCAATCACCAGTTCAGGGTCAAAACGCTCAACATAGGTCAGAGCATCACACAATACCAAACGGCCTTCGGCATCGGTGTTGAGCACTTCAACGGTTTGTCCCGACATGGTGGTTAAAATATCACCAGGGCGATAAGCGTTGGCATCGGGCATGTTTTCAGCAGCGGCTAGCACGCCGATAACATGAATTGGCAGGTTCAGTTTGGCTAGGGCAACCATGGTACCAAATACGCTGGCAGCGCCACCCATGTCGTACTTCATTTCGTCCATGCCTGCGCCAGGTTTTAGGGAAATGCCACCCGCATCAAAGGTGAGACCTTTACCGACTAGAACAATAGGTTTGCCGCTGGTTTCACCTTGCTTGTATTCAATGATCGACATCTTCGATTCATTGTGAGAGCCGCGGCCCACCGCAAGGTAGGAATTCATCCCTAGCTCAGCCATCTCGGCTTCGCCAACCACAGATGTGGTGATGGTGTCGTATTTTTCGGCCAACTGCAGCGCTTGCTCGGCAAGGTATTGTGGGTTGCAGATGTTAGGCGGTAAGTTGCCCAAATCTTTACATTGTTTAACCCCTTTCGCGACTGCTAAACCATGATTAATGGCGGCTTCACTCAAGCTTAGCTCTTTACGGGTGGGTACATTAAAGACTAATTTGCGCAGTGGGCGTCGCGTTTCACCTGGGTTGCTTTTTAGCTGGTTAAAGGTGTACAGGCTATCGTCGGCAGCCTCTACCGCTTGGCGCACTTTCCAATAGGTGTCACGGCCTTTTACGTGCAGCTCGGTTAAAAAGCATACCGCTTCCATCGAGCCGGTTTCATTCAGGGTGCTGATGGTCTTACGGATGATTTGCTTATATTGACGCTCGTCGAGTTCACGCTCTTTACCGCAGCCAACCAATAGCACACGCTCGCTAAGCATATTGGGTACATGGTGCAATAGCAGCATTTGACCTGCTTTGCCTTCTAAATCGCCGCGGCGTAAAAGTGCGCTTAAATAACCATCGCTGACCTTATCTAGTTGCTCGGCCACCGGAGTTAAGCGCCTCGGCTCGAATACCCCCACAACAATACAAGCGCTGCGTTGTTTTTCTGGGCTGCCACTTTTTACACTAAACTCCATGGACTCTCCTTCATAATAAGGTCAAAAGCTGCTATTTTTCGCATACTAGATAAAGCTGATGATGCGACTTCCTAACATTGTGTTTAATTTGGTAAGTGCTAAAAATAATAAGTTTACCTAAAATACTGGCTCACGCCAGCAAAAACACAAGTTTAGTTAGCCTGTTTTGGCCTATTTCAGCTAATTTTTGTGATACTTTACCGCTACTTAGAATGTAGAGCGATATGAGTTAATTAATCTGTTTTGGATAATAAGTTTAATAATATATGGGCTTATTTGGGGCAAAAGTGCCGATGATTCTTAGGAAACTGCTGTGATTCTGTTTCGTTATCTGTTGCGAGAAACCGTTAAGACCCAATTTGCGGTGTTGTTTATTTTGTTGCTGATTTTTATCAGCCAAAAATTTGTGCGCGTGTTGGCTGATGCGGTCAATGGCAATATTCCGGCGGATCTGGTGATGACTATTTTATGGTTAAATCTCCCGTCTTTGGGCTCTTTAATGATCCCGATTAGCTTATTTATTGCTGTGTTGCTGGCCCATGGTCGGTTATATGCAGAAAGTGAAATGGTGGTGATGACAGCGTGTGGTTATAGTCCGCGCAATGTATTGAAATCCACTATGATTTTGGCCTTTTTGACGGCTGCAGCCGCGGCATCTATTACCTTTTACCTTGCGCCTAGTGCAAATGAAAAAGAACGAGAAGTGATTGAATCGGCTCAAGCCGATGCGGGTCTTGCAACTCTAGTTGAAGGGCGTTTTCACTCGGTGCCCGGAGATGCGGGTGTGGTGTATGTGGAAAATTACGAAAAAGGGTTTCAACTAAACAAAATCTTTGCTGCCCATTGGCCTAAAGAAGAAGGGACTCGTCCTTCTGTGATATCGGCTAAATCGGGTAAGGTCACAGAGCAAGATGGCGCTGAAATATTAACCCTGTATGACGGCCAGCGCGTTGAGGGGATGTCCGGCTCTAAAGATTATCAGGTTACCTATTTCGACAGCTTTTCGATGGTGTTAGAAAGCCGTGAAGCAAAAGATGGTCGACGTAAGGTGGATACAATTCCAACCATAGAATTATTAGACTCTAATGAACTAGCCTATCAAGTCGAATTGCAATGGCGCATTGCTTTACCCGTTTCGATTTTAATTTTAACCTTTATTGTCGTGCCGATGGCGGCGGTAAACCCTCGCCAAGGGCGTTATGCTAAGTTATTGCCCGCTTTACTCATTTACTTATCTTATTTCTTGCTCCTTAGTGCTTGTCGCAGTGGTATCGAAGAAGGCTCTTTGCCTCTGATGAGTATGTGGTTGGTGCAAATTACGTTCTTGCTGGTGGGGATTTATCTAAACCTTCATGAGCGGATAAATTTTGTACGCTTATTTAAACGTAATGCTGCGGCTAGTGGTCAAAAAGGGAGTTAATCATGGGAATTCTTGATCGTTATATTGGCCGCACTATCATAGCTGCAACCTTACTTTGTTTACTGACGCTAGTGGGTTTGAGTGCCATCATTAAGTTCGTTGAGCAGTTAGGCAAAGTCGGGCAAGGGGATTACGATGTGATGACGGCGGCACTTTATGTGCTGTTGAAAATGCCTAAAGAAATTGAGCTGTTTTTCCCTATGGCAGCTTTAATTGGCTCGCTGATTGGGCTTGGTTCACTTGCGAGCAGCAGTGAGTTGGTGGTGATGCAAGCGGCGGGTATTTCTAAGCTACGAATTGCCTTTGCGGTATTGAAAACCGCCATTCCAATTATGGTATTGGTGATGGTGATGGGCGAGTTTGTTTCACCTATCTCGGAGCAGGCTGCAAAAGAGCTAAGGAGAGGGGCTACCTATGGGGGGGATGTTATCAGCTCTCAATATGGTGTTTGGGCAAAGGACGGGGAGAACTTTGTCAGCATAGGTGAAGTGCGTAATAAGACTCAGCTTTATGATGTTAGCGTGTTCGTTTTTAATGATGAGTTGGAACTCACTCATTCTTTACATGCTGCTCAGGCAGAATACAAAAATCAAGCATGGCAGGCATATGACATTACCAAAATGGTTTTCACCCACAAGCAGGTTAGCGCGGAGCATATTGCTCAACAAGAGTGGGTTTCGGGGTTAACACCTGACAAGTTAAGTGTGGTGACCATAAAACCAGAAGATATGTCGATGCGTAATTTGTGGGATTACATTGATTACCTGCAGGCCAATAAACAAGATGCGGCGCGCTATCAGCTAGCCTTTTGGCGTGCAGTGATGGTGCCATTTACGGTGCTGGTAACCATGTTGTTGGCTATTTCATTTATCTTTGGTCCACTGCGTACCGTCACCATGGGCGCAAGATTGATGATGGGGATAGTGGTTGGCTTTACTTTTTATGTGTCCAACGAAATGTTTGGGCCGGTAAGTTTGGTGTTTAATCTGCCGCCTTTAGTGGGAGCGATAACACCTAGCTTATGCTTTGTGGTGCTATCAGCATTGCTGTTGAAACGACAAAGCTAATACCGCACATTATTGACTCAGTAACAGGGCAACAGCCCTGTTACTAATGACTAAGCGTTAGTACCACTTGATGCCTTTAATGGTCACGCGATTGTTGAGCTCTTTAGTTAACACCACCATTTCGCAGTCGGCCCAATGGTCTTGAAAGCTGCGATGTTTGGGTTTGTTAAACGGCACGAATAAGTTACCTAAACCACAACAAGCGGTGGCAAGGCGGATCACGGCTTGAGTTTTGTTAATGGCCGTGCCATCTTCATTTTGAATCCTTAGTCGCCAAGCGCGCATGCCAATGGTTTGACCACCTCGCGTCCAAAAAAACACATAAAAACCAACAAAAATAAACCAGATCCAGAGTTGATAGACCAGGTTTTTACTTAGGTAATCGGCCATATCGACATAACCTTGGGTTGAGATAAATCCCATGGCTTCTATTACCATGGCAACGCCTGCACCTAAGCCTGCTGTAAACATCAATACCGCAGCGACTACCAAGCTATCATAGACGAGCGCGCCTAAGCGTCTAGCTAGGCCTGCTGAGGGTAAATTTACAAAAGGGTTTACTTGGGGAGCAGCACTCGCCGCTGCGTTACGTTTTTTGTTTTTCTTCATGGTTGTTTTGATCAGGCAAATAAAGATAGGTTGGGATTGTACCAAAGATGGGGTTTTTAGTAGTGCAATGACGCATAAAAATATGAAATTGATGAATTAGTGAGCACTTGATTTAGATCTAGCGGAGATCTGTATAAAAGCGCTTGCCAAGGTGTATGCCTTGAGTATAATCGGCAACAGTTCTACAGCGACAGCTGTAATAAAATTTAGCCCGAGTGGTGAAATTGGTAGACACGCCTGATTCAAAATCAGGTTTCTTCGGAAGTGGCGGTTCAAGTCCGCCCTCGGGCACCAATTTTAAAAAGCCCCAACCTAGGTTGGGGCTTTTTTTATGCCTGCTTTATGGATATGGCTGAGTTAACATTTCATCACTGACGAGGTGGTCTAATACCGGCGTCATGGCGATGGGGGTATGTGTTCTTAAAATGGCTGAGAGCATTTTTTTTCGCGCTTCTTGATGAGAGTCATCCATATTAAACGCACTTTCCCAGCAGGCTTTGCTAGTCCACTGGCTGTATGAATACCAAGTATTGTCATTGCTTTGGTGCAGGATAGAGCCCAGAGCACCGTATTTTTCTATATTACGATGCACTATTTCACTCCAACCTTCCTTGAATTCTTTAACCCGCTCCGGTCGTAATTGCCATTGGTATAAGACAACAAACATAACCACCTCCAAATTTTACTTGCTAATGGTAATCATTATCATTAAAGTGTATTTCAACTTGTTTTATTTAAGCATAGACGAAACTAAGTGTTTGTCTTTATGGTTTTTTATCTTAGTTTTTTAGAGGTGGGCGATGAATTTGGTAATGGCTATATGTATCTTGATTGCGCCAGTGATGCTGTTAGTTCCTGCCATGCGTCCATTTATAATGATATCGCCAATGTTTACGCTGTTTGCATTGGCGATATTGTTGTCATTTGAGGGGATGGTATAGCCTAAGAAAGGTTATTCGGCTTGCTCATCTCGGGTAAATTTTATCCGCTTTTCATCAAATAAAAACTCGATGGACTCATCAACGGCCTTTTCTACCTTTTGTTTCAACGCTACTTTATCTTCATCTTTCATATAGTTATACATGTCAACATCATAGCGAATGTAATGAACCGGTAGCTTGTTGAGCACAATACATGCCAGATCTTCTAAAAACTCATTATCAAAGCGACGATAAAGATCTAATTGCGCAAAGCGTTCACTGACAAATTTTTCGGTAAAATTATGTACATCAATGCCCAGTGCCATAGTGTCTCCTAGAAGAGATAAGTAGTTAATTCAGTATATACCTAAATTTGTCTTGAAGGGCTAAAGCAAGCTTAGCCCTTTGCCATCATGTGAGCTATAAAGCATAACGCTCTAATGCCTTGGCATAGAGACGTTCGTACTGGATGACGGACTCCGACCAGTAAAAGTGAGATAGCATGGCTTGCTTTTGCAAACGCGCGATCTCATCTGGCTGCTCTAGGTATAATAATAATACTCGACGCAGTAAGTTGGTAAGGTCAACCGGCTCTGGCTCATAGAACATAAAGCCATTACCATTTTCGTGGTCTTGATCATAGTCATTCACGGTATCTTTGAGGCCGCCAACGCCACGTACAATTGGCAAGGTGCCATAAGCTAGGCTATACAGCTGATTTAGACCGCAAGGTTCAAACAGTGACGGCATCAGGAAGAAGTCTGCTCCGGCCTCAACCATATGTGATAAATAATCACTATAGGTATTCATGAATCTAAATTTGTCGCCGTGATGCTGCTCTAGTGATTTTAGGTGGCCTGTAATGGCGGGATCGCCGGTACCGACAATAACTAATTGAACATCGTGCAACAATAATGCTTCAAGTGCTGGCAATAAAATATTGAAGCCTTTTTGTTCTGTAAGACGACAGACCATGCCAAACAGGGCTTTATTTTCAGTGGGTAGGCCTACGTCTTGTTGTAGCTTGGCTTTACAGACTGCTTTACCACTTAAGTCATTGGCAGAATAATTTTGTGGTAGGTGAGGATCCGTTTCTGGATTCCAGTCATTGTAATCACAGCCATTAATAATACCTTCAAAGTCGCGAATACGATCAACAAAACAATGAGACATGCCGTGAGAGCCCAGTGGGGTAAGTAACTCTGAGGCGTAATTGGGGCTGACCGCATTGATTTTATCTGCAAATAAAACCCCTGCTTTCAAATAGTTGATATAGCTATAATTCTCAAGAACACGATGATCCATACAGCTGTTGATCTCAGGAATTAGTTTCAGCTGAGATTTATCAAAGATGCCCTGGTAGGCAGCATTGTGACAGGTCAACACGGTTTTGGTATGGACAAAACGACCGTGATCGTGAAAGCGGGTTTTTAATAAAAATGGCACCAGTGCCGTATGCCAATCATTACAGTGGATAATATCCGGAGTAAAATCAATTGCTTCACAACTTTGAATGATGGCTAACGAAAAGAATGCGAAACGCTCGCCGTTATCATTGTAGGCGTGATCATCTTCACCGTATAAACCTGCTCGGTCAAAATAATGGGCACTGTCTATGCCATAAACAGTCACATTGCCTTGCTTCAATCGTTTGATGGTATAAGGAATTTCAGGCAAGCCACTTTGCGGGCGTATGGTTTGGTTACAGACAAACTCAGCTTGCTCAGCACCTTTAACAGTGCGATACAGTGGCATCATGACGCGAACATCATGGCCCCTTTCATGAAGTGCTAAAGGCAGCGCTTTGGCAACATCCGCTAAGCCTCCTGTTTTGGCGAAGCCCTCAACCTCAGAGGCAACAAACAGAATTTTTAGTTTATTATTGGTCAAAATGGGTTCCTTGTGGATACGACTTTTGTTTTTATTGTAATTGAAAAAGCGGCTCGTGAGCCGCTTTAATTATGACATTTTAGAAGCCAACCTTGGCGCCTTTTGGGATCACGACTATGCCGTCTTCGGATACGGTAAAGCGGCGACGATCTAACTCTAAATCCTCACCAATCACGGTACCAGGGGCAATTTCAACGCCCTTATCTATGATGGTGTTACGAATAGTACAGTTTTCACCGACTTTGGTATTTCCTAGCATGATGGTGCCAGAAATTTGCGAGCCCGCACGAATGTGACAACGAAAACCTAATACACTTTTTTGGATCCTTGAGCCTAAAACATAGCAGCCATCGGAAACCAAAGATTGACTGATCTCTGATTCATGAACATCGGAATCAGTGAAGGTGGCCGGTGGCAGCGGCGGGTAGTAGGTATGCAGCGGCCATTTGCGGTTATAAAGTGAGAAGGGAGGCTCTTCTTCCAATAAGTCCATATGAGCTTGCCAATAGGCGTTGATGGTACCCACGTCACGCCAGTACGAACCTTCTTGTTCACCCGCAATTTTGTTGTCATTAAAGTTGTAAACAAACACCTTGCCTCTTGGGTACATCTTGGGAATGATGTCTTTACCAAAGTCGTGGCTAGAGTTTTCGTCTTCGGCATCAATTTTTAACTCGTTGACTAAGGTTTTTGCCTCAAACACATAGTTACCCATTGATGCTAAAACGTGGTCGGGGTCGCCAGGGATCGTTTTCGGATTTGACTTTGGCTTTTCTTGGAAGCCGATCATGCGACCCTCTTCATCTATTTCAATAATGCCAAAATGATGAGCTTCGCTGACGGGGACTTGGATCGCAGCAACTGTCAACTCAGCATCATTTTTTTGATGAAAGTTGACCATTTGTCGAATGTCCATTTTGTAGATATGGTCACTGCCAAAAATACAAACGTGATCAGGCTCGTCTAACTCGATAAAGCGAGAGTTTTGGTAAATGGCGTCTGCAGTGCCATCGTACCAGCGTTTGCCCATGCGCATTTGTGCAGGAATGGCGTCAATAAATCGACCTGAAATACCGGTCACACGCCATGCTTTACGCAAGTGAATATAGAGAGATTGAGATTTAAATTGCGTCAACACGTAAATACGCATGAAGTCAGAGTTGACGAAATTATTTAATGCGAAGTCAATCAATCGATAGCTGCCACCAAAGGGAACCGAGGGCTTTGAGCGAGATTGGGTCAAGGGGTAAAGACGAGTTCCTTCACCTCCTGCCAGCACCATGGATAGAATTCGTGCCATTAATACATCCTTTATGTTAATTCATTTCAATAAGGGGAGTTACCCCAACTTGGCCCTGTAAGTGTTTCTTCAAGCAGCTTTTATTATTTTGTTTGCTGCATTTTATTCATTTGCTACGTTGCCTTAGTATAATCTGAGGCGATGCTTTGATGTTTAATCAAAGCCAATCTTTGAGTTTTTCGCAATGACAACAATGCCATTATCGGAAACTTGAAAACGCGCTCTATCCTGCTCGATATCTTCACCTATGATAGTGCCAGGTGCGATCTCAACTTCTTTATCAATGATGGCTCGGTTAATGCGGCATCCTTCACCAATTTTCACGCTACCCAAAATCACCGAGTTGGTAATTTTTGAACCACTGCGAACATGAGTATGAAAACCTAATACACTGCTTTCAATAACTGAACCTAAGATAAAACAACCCGCAGAGAGCAAGGAACGGCTCACCTTGGTTTTGAAGCCACCACAATCTTTAAAGGTGGCAGGTGGTAAAGGAGGGTGGAATGTATGCAGCGGCCATTTTCGGTTATAAAGTGAGAAAGGCGCTTCATCTTGAAGTAAGTCCATGTGCGCTTCCCAATAAGCATCTAAGGTACCCACATCTCGCCAGTAAACGCCATCGGGCTCGCCAGGGATCTTGTTGTCATTAAAGTTGTAAACAAACACTTTACCTTGCGGGAACAGGTGCGGAATGATGTCTTTACCAAAGTCGTGGTCAGAGTCCTCTAGTTCGGCATCGCGTCTTAGTTCACGTAATAGGGTATTGGTTTCGAAAATGTAGTTCCCCATCGATGCCAAGACATGTTGGTCATCTCCTGGAATTGTTTTTGCATCTTCAACACTTGGCTTTTCTTGAAAGCCAATCATCCGGCCTTCTTCATCTACTTCAATGATACCAAAATGATACGCTTGGTCTTTGCTAACCTTGATCGCAGCAACCGTTAAATCAGCTCCTTTTTTCTTGTGGTAGTCTGCCATCTGACGAATATCCATTTTGTAGATATGGTCACTGCCAAAAATACACACATGCTCAGGTTCGTTGATTTCAATAAACTTTTCATTTTGATAAATCGCATCTGCGGTGCCGTCGTACCAGCGCTTGCCAACACGTTGCTGGGCTGGTACAGGATCAATGAAGCGCTCGGTGATCCCCGAAAGGTGCCAAGCCTGATTGAGGTGAATGTTGAGGGATTGCGACTTAAATTGAGTCAGCACGTAAATTTTTAGAATGTCTGCGTTAGCGAAATTGTTTAACGCAAAATCCAGTAGTCGATAGCTTCCCCCGAAAGGAACTGCTGGCTTGGAACGGTTTTCAGTCAAGGGGTGTAAGCGACGGCCTTCACCACCGGCAAGGATCATCGCAAGGATACCAGCCATATTTTCTCCATTATCATGTTTACTTAGCTACCATACGGTAGTGTGTGTAAGTCTATTTAAGTGAAATAACATGACACTTAAATGAATTCTGACATTTTTATTACTTGAGTCTAGTTTTATCTTTTTTTGCTGATATTGTGAATACTTAATGTAAATAAATGGCAAATGATGAGAGCTAGCCACGGTAAAGACGACAAATACACTCAGATAAATCACTAATATTAGTATAGATTTTTCACACTGATATTTTTTTCTCAAAATTATTGCTGGTTGTTTTGCTGCTTTGGTGGGGATTGAGAGAGGGATCACCTTGTAATCAGAACACTGGAATAATGAGTTACAAGGCGATGACTATGATGATGAATTAATTGATATGACAATATTTAGTCTGGGTAGTTACTGAGCAGCTTAAATTTGGTGGTGGCAAACAGGGTTTCGCAATGACTAAAGGTTTGTTCGAATATTGGCTCGTAGCGTAAAAATTTGTTAGCAACGATGATTAAACGTCCACGGATTTTCAGGTACTGGCGAGCTTGATTAATAATTTGCTCCGCCGCACCATAATGGGTGTTTAGACCTGCATGAAACGGTGGGTTTGATACGAGTGTGTTATACCTTTGGCTGACATCACTATAAACGTCACTCGCAAAGACGTTGGCCGTTACACCATTAGCCGCTAAGGTTCGTCGGGTTGACTCTAATGCAAGGGCGTTAATATCTGTCATATCCAAGCTGAGATCAGGGTTACGTTTTAATAAATAACTGCCGATGACGCCAGCCCCACACCCTATGTCTAGGGCGTTGCCTTTTAATGGGGCGATATGCTCTAACAAAACCTGAGTACCTAGGTCTAGTTCCTTGGCGCTAAACACCCCAGGTAGACTGATGATTTCAAGTTGCTCGCCTTTTATCTCAATCGAGTAATGGCTTAGCCAATCTTCGAGGTTAAAGTCTGGGCTCGCTTGGTTTTTTTCGAGCGCTAATAAACTGCAGCGGCGGGCGCTATCCAGTTTGGTAGTCTGGCTTGCATAGGGAGCCAGTTGTTTATCAATGGACTTTATGCCTCCGCGATTCTCACCTACTAGATATAACATGCCATTGAGCTTGAGGTGTGGCATTAAGTTAGCAAGTAAGTATTCCACTTCGGCTTTGGCTTTTGGCACATAGAGGATGATGACATCAAAGTGCGCCGCATTAATGTCGTCAGCTTGATAACTGGCGCTAAATTGGCAATCGATACGATCACTGTGCTTTAACGCACAATAGGTTGGATAAAGGCTAGTAAACACTCTTACTGATTCGCATTTATCTGCGAGTTCAATAGGGTAGGTGTCTTCAATCGCGCCGGCAACAAGTACCCTTTTAGCGGTAAAAAGATGTAAGTTACGTGCCAATACTTGGCTGGCTGGAGTTGGGCTAGAGCTAATGCTGGTCATAATGGGCACTTCTAAAAAAATATCCGTAAGTATATCTGATAGCTTTGCGACAAGCAGCACTGAAATCAGCAAGACAGCCCCATGTTCTAAACATGCGGTAAGTCAAATTATTGTCTCTTAAAGCTATGTTGGGCTCATAATCTTAGCGATTTAAGCGACAGCTAACGGTTTTTTTCGATTTTATGGCTTATATTCAATCGGTAGCTTCAGATTAATTGTGCATGCTGCCAGACAAGTATCAGCTTAGCTTGAGTTTTAGTGTGTTTTATCTTTCATATCAACGTATTGCTATGGGTTAAAGCCCTTTGACAAGTAGTTAAAACGGAACCAGCTGACTATGTCCTCGAATAAAGTGGTTTAGCTAAAAACTCGCTTGGAATATATGAATACTGAAAACGGATTTTACAGTTTACTATCAAAACAGGTTGCCAATGCCGGTGACATGGCTGAAGTCTATCAGCAAACACTGCAAGAGCTTGAGCTTCATACCAAGGCAAGACTCAGTGCGGTGGTTTTAGCTCATCAAGGATTTCAAGTTTTGGCCATGAAGCATTCAGGCCAAGCGGTGCAATTTTTTGCAGGCGAATCGGCATTAAGCAAACATCATGACTTGCCTGCCACTTTCATCAAATCCGCGGCTTACTCTAAATCTCTTGATTACCAAATCAACTTCCAAGCAGAAGATGATATATGGCAAACCCAGTATCTTGATATTCATGAAAGCTTACAGGTGGCGGTGCCTATTTTTCATGAGCAAACCGTGATCGCGGTTTTATTCCTTGAAACCACTATGGATATTGATGTTCAAGCTATCGACGAACAAAACATTATTAAAATGTATGCTCAATCCATTGGGATCGAATTTGAAAAGCGATTTTTATCCGAGCAGGCCCAATTAGCATTAGCTGAAAGTGCCGATAACGCGAGAGCATTACATGATAAGATGCTTCAGTCAGAACACTTTCTTTCGCTATTGACCGAGTTGCATCGAGTCACGATTGAACTCTCGCGTAGCAAAACCCTTAATGACTTGTTTTACAGCTCGGTTAGTTTAGCGCTGCGTTACTTGCAGATAGATCGCATGGCTATTTTCTTGATTGATCAGGAAAGTAATCGCATGTTTGGTACTTTTGGCACCAATGAAGATGGTGAGGTCGTGGATGAAAGCTACTATAGCAGTGTGATTCCTGATCACCCTGTAGTGCAAGAAACCCTGCGCCGTAAAGACTACGTGATTGTGATTGAAGATACCGCGCTGCAACATAATAAAAAAGAAGTCGGACGCGGTTGGAATGCAATGGTGGCGCTTTGGGATGGCGAGCAAGCTTTAGGCTGGATAGCGGTAGATAATCTGATCAACCACAGGCCATTAGAGTTACACCACAAAGAAGTATTGAAGCTCTATGCGGCAAACTTATCTCAATTAATTTTCCGTAAGCGTCAAGATGAGCAGCTACTTGAGTTTAACAAACAACTAGAGCAGCGGGTGTTAGAGCGCACCGCAGAGCTAGCCTCGGCGAATCATGCCCTAGAAAATGCCAATCGGGCGTTAGAATCAGCCAATGCGCAGTTAGAGCGCTTATCCATGATGGATGGATTGACGGGCGTTAGCAATCGCCGCTTTTTTGATTCCTCTTTGGCTTCCGAATGGGATCGCGCACTAAGGCACAGTAAAAGCTTGTCTTTACTGATGATAGATGTCGATAAGTTTAAAGAATTTAATGATTGTTATGGCCACATTGAAGGCGATAAAGCGCTGCAACAAGTGGCTCAAAGCTTGGTTAAACATGCACGTCGTTCTGGAGAAATGGTGGCGCGTTACGGCGGTGAAGAGTTTGCGATTTTATTGCCTAGTGTTTCGGAACAAGAGTTGGCACAAGTGGTCAAAAACGTTATTGAAGGGGTGAGGGAGCTAACCATCACACATAGTGCCAGTGATATAGGGGATAATGTGACTATCAGTGTTGGAGTTGCGACGATTTTCCCTGATCCGACTTTGTCTCCTGATGCCCTCATCGAAATGGCTGATAAAGCTTTATATCAGGCCAAATTAAGTGGCAGAGACAGAGCCGTTTTTGCTTAGCCCATTGTAGTTTGCTGTAGTTGATTGCAGTTAGCTGAATTATTCACTAACACTCAATATCGATGAGCTTATCTATATGCGCAATTTTTAGAATTTTCAGTACGGTTTCTGAAGGGTGTGTGATCTTAACTCGTCCCTGATCTGACTTTTCAGTATGCTCCTTGAGCAATAGCATCATGCCTAAAGCTGAGCTGTCCATATACTGGGCTTCACTGAGATTAAGGTTGTAAGTTAAGTCTGGGCTTTGCTCTTGATAGCAAGCACGAAATTCACGATGCAGTGAATAATCAAAACGACCGTGAATGATTATTTCTAACTCAGAGTTATTGTTAATTAAACGTTTGCTAATTGACATAAATCCATCCATTCGTGCCCAAGGTTGCTCGCTAGCGTTAAGTTAGGCAATGATAACGAAATATAAAATTTTTTATAATTCTATTGAAATATAGCAGCGAATTACCTAATTGCTTGTCTTTGCTTGGATATAATTCACTATGTATTCACAAATATGGTGGCTGGTTAACAGCCTGTCCAGATCGACAGAAGGCTGTTTGCCTGTTTTAACCAGCGTTAACCAATCCGCTAGTAAGCTTTCAAAGCCTCGTTTATAGAGAGTGCTTTGCCAATCTGAAAATCCTATCGCAGTCGTTGTGCCTAAGGCGCTATGTTGGCCTTGACGTAAATCATCAATCTGCCAATGTTGATTTTCCGCAAAGGCTTCTATGCGCTCAAATGTGGCACCTGCAAGGCGATTCATACTGCCTTCTAATAGAGTGTGTGCGGTATTGATCCGTAAGTAGATAGCGGCGAGTTGCTGCTGCTTCATTTGAAATTGAATATCCAGCTGTTCAACCTCTATAGCTGGGAAATCAGCATAGTAGAGCAGGCTATCTAATACATGAATAAAGTCATCATAGATAAAGCTGCGAATATCTCCGGGCAGATCATGGCGATTTTTTTGCCAGCGCAGATGGCGTAACGGCACTTGCTTGATTGGCGCGAGTAGCGGTGCAAATCGACGATTAAAGCCAGTGTAGAGAATAACCTGATGTTTATGCGCTAAGTTGACAAGCTCGGCGACCATTTGCAAGTTGTCGCTAATGGGTTTATCGACCAGGGTGGCGATACCTGCTTTGATACTGGCTTGAGCAAGTTCAAAATGACTCACAGTGGCACTGTGGATCATGATGGCATCAGGCTTACTTTCTATTAGTTTGTCATAATTATCATAGGTTTCGCTAACGCGATATTGTGCTGCCAGTTTCTCCAGCACTTGGGGATTGCGGGTACACAGGATCGGAGTGATCTCGCTATGTTGGCAAACAATTGGCAGCCAAGCTTTTTGTGCGATATCGCCAAGTCCGACTAAGGCAATTTTTAGTGGCTGCATCATACGGCTTCTCCCGTCATTTAAAAGATCCCATTACTTGATAGTGGTATCATAGTCTTATCATTTATCTAAGCACTAGGGTTTGCGTGAAAAGTAGTCGTATCTCACGTTGTTATTGGTTTTTTTCGGCGTTGTTATTGATTGCTGCTTTAGCTTCTTTGATGATTGGGCCATTGGCATTTGGGCCCTGGCAAAGCATTCAAACATTAACCGCTATCGTATTTCCATTTTTCGAAGGAGTCAGCGCAACGCACATTATCGTGATGGAAAGCTTACGCTTACCCCGTACTTTGCTTTGTATCTTGATCGGTGCCAACTTGGCCGTTTGTGGCGCTATGATGCAAGGATTATTTCGAAATGCTTTGGCAGATCCCGCTATCGTTGGGGTCTCTAGTGGGGCAGCCCTTGGTGCCGCCTTGGCAATTTACACCAGTCATATTTTGTTCTCGGGGTTACCGAGTCTAGGCCAAGAGATATATATCGCTGGGGCTGCGTTTATCGGTGGAATAGCGGTGACATTATTAGTGTTACGCATCGCGACCACACGTCTTGGCACTTCGGTAAGCGTTATGCTGCTTGCTGGCATTGCTATTACCGCTCTTTCTGGGTCGGGTATCGCAATGCTTTATTATTTTGCTGACGACACTGTGCTGCGCAATATTGTGGCTTGGCAGTTAGGCAGTTTAGTGGGAGCGAATTGGATCATGGTGAGCTTGGCGGCGTTTGTCTGTTTACTGTTATTAGTGAGCATACGTAATACCGCAGCCCCTCTCAATGCTTTACTCTTGGGTGAATCTGAAGCTAGATACCTAGGGGTTAATGTTCAAAGACTGAAATACATGCTGATTTGTTTGACGGCTTTAGCTGTTGGCGTGAGTGTCGCTTGTGTTGGGCTTATTGGTTTTGTGGGTTTAGTGGTGCCCCATTTGGTGCGCTTATTAGTTGGGCCTGACCATCGCGCTGTCCTGCCGCTTTCCGCTTTACTCGGGGCGTGCTTATTGTTAACGGCCGATCTCATTGCGCGCACTGCGTTAATGCCCATTGAGCTGCCGGTTGGAGTGATCATGGGCATTATTGGCGCCCCCTTTTTCATCTATTTGCTGTTAAAGCAGCGCAACCACATGGTTTAGTATGCTTGAAGTCATTAATGGTCACTTAGTTCGTGATAACAAAGTCATCTTGAATGAGATTAATTTTGCTCTTGATTGCAATGAAATAGTCGCCTTGGTCGGGCCAAATGGCGCCGGGAAAAGTAGTCTTTTTAATCTCATTTGCGGTGATGTATTGGGCCAAGGGGAGGTTTTGATTGAGGGCGTATGCCGCCAACATTGGTCAGGTTTCATGTTGGCTGAAAAGATGGCCGTGTTGCCCCAATCTTCGCAATTAAACTTTCCCTTTCGTGCTCATGAAGTCGTTAATATTGGCCGGATGAATAAGAGCGCCCACCACAGTGAAAATGATGTTGTCGTCAGCCAAGTGATGGAAATGTTTGATATCGCGTATAAAGCTAATGCAGTTTATACCTGTTTATCAGGGGGTGAAAAGCAACGAGTACAACTTGCTCGTGTTGTGGCTCAAATTTGGGAGCCTCCTGCTCAAGGTGGACGCTATTTATTGTTGGATGAACCGACCGCAGCACTGGATCTTTTCCATCAACACCAATTGTTGCAACAATTACAACTGCTTCGTGAGCATCAGGTGGGATGTTTTGTCATTTTGCATGATTTAAATCTAGCGGCTCGCTACGCAGACAGGATCATGGTGTTAGATCAAGGACGCTTGGTGGCGCAAGGCAAGCCCCATGAAGTTTTGTCTGCGCCATTATTGCATGACGTGTTTCGCTTAGATGCACAAGTCATCGGGCACCCACAACATGGTCACCCTGTCATTATTTGTTAACATGAGTATGAATTAATGATTTCTGAGCAACAGATAGATCAATATGCAAATTGCCTTTGGCAAGAGATGACACTGCACTCCCCTTTAGCTCCTGCCAGTTGCATTATTGTGCTTGGCTCCGTTGATATTCGCAGTGCAACACATGGCGCAGCCTTAATGCTGGCGGGTTTAGCGCCTTATATCGTGTTTTCGGGAAATTGTGGGCGCAATACCGAAGGGGTCTTTACCGCCACCGAAGCGCAATTGTTTGCCGAGCAAGCGCGCTTAGTGGGGGTGGCGCAGGAGCAAATATTGTTGGAGCCACGGGCCACGAATACTGGAGAAAATGTTAAGTTTTCCATGGCATTATTAGCTGAGCGCAATATCGATGTGCAACAAGTTATCTTAGTGCATAAGGATTTTGCTACCAAACGGGCTTATGCAACCTTTAAGCAGCATTTTCCAGACATTCCGGTGATGGTCACAGGACCTAATCTTAGTTATGCTGATTACCCTAATGATTCGATAGATAAAAAGCTATTAATAAACACCTTAGTGGGTGATATGCAGCGAATGAAACGCTACCCTGAGTTGGGGTATCAAATCGCTATGCCCGTTTCAGAACAAGCTGATTTGGCATATCAAGCCTTAGTGGCGGCAGGATATACAGATCAGTTAATCCAGTAACAAATTACTTTTACTTAAAGGAACTCAGATGAAATCTAAGTCAGTTGGTATTGTTGGAACAGGTAATGTAGGTATGGCCGGGGCTTATGCTATCTACTTACAGCAAATTTGCAGTGAGATAGTGTTGGTTGATCTTGATAAGGCTCGCGCCGAAGGGGAGGCTTTGGATCTGATGCATGGGCAAGGCATCACCGGACGAGTTAAGGTAAAAGCGGGTGATTATGCCGATCTAGCAAGCTGTGATGTGGTGGTGATAACGGCTGGTGCATCTCAAAAGCCTGGGGAAACGCGTTTAGATCTACTCAATAAAAATGCAGCCATCTTTAAAGATATCACGGCTCAAATTGATCAATTTGCACCGCAAGCGCTGGTAGTTATCGCGTCAAATCCCGTCGATATCACAACTTACATTTTCCAGCAGTTAACACAGCGCCCTAATACTAAGGTAATTGGTACAGGAACGGTATTAGATACCAGTCGATTAAAGTCTTTACTGGGTGAACACTATGATGTTGATCCCGCATCCATTCATGGTTATATCCTAGGTGAGCATGGTGATTCAGAGTTTGCCGCATGGAGTACGATCAACATTGGTGGAATTCCTGTTGCAGGTAATGAAGTTCTTGGTATTCCTTATCATCAAGATCAAATCGAAGACTTGTATGATCAAGTTAAAAATGCAGCCTATAAAATTATTGATGGTAAGGGGTACACCAATTGGGCCATCGGCGTGGTAATTGCGAAGTTAGTTTCGTTATTGCTTGCAGATAAAGCGTCGGTTCAACCCATAAGTGTGCGTTTAAACGGTGAATATGGCATTAATGATGTCTGTATCAGTGTTCCGACCAAAATCGGCATTAAAGGGGTTGAGCAAATAGTGGAACTAAATTTAAGCAATGATGAGCTGAAGAAGCTACGCCAATCAGCCGATGTTTTAAAGCAAAATATTGCGAGTGTTGATTTGTAATGCACTGAGTATCACGCCATCGCTAGCATGGCGTGATACTTGACTACCTACTAGGCAATACGTTTTTTTACAACTGTGTTGGACTTTTGACTGCGTTCAACATCAATAAATTCCGTTCGGCCTGTTTCTGCATTATACCAGAGCACGCGAGTCCCAAATCCCTGGCCGTCAGCGCTACGCAACATGTCTAAAAACATGTCGGTTGAGTTTGCCAGATGCACGTCTTCTAACATTTGCATGAACGAGAAAATTGCGTCTTTAAAGTAGCTTGCCGTGCAGTGGACTGGAAACATTAACCGCAAATTCATTTCATCATGTTTGCCTGTCATGGTGTAATTTAGGCAAGTGTGCATGGAAAAAATGGTGGTTTTTACCGAGCCGTCTTTATTGCGAAGTTGGAAAGGATCTTTGGCATGGATCATTTTTTGATACAGCTCGGTTTCAATCAACTGCTTTAACGGCGCAATAAATGACGCCCGTGCCGGCTCAACTTGTGTTTCAAAAAAAGGTTGAGTCAGTTGCATAGTCACACCGCATGGTAGCAGCCAATCATAACGCGCCAATGCGCCGGTAGGGCGGTAATGACCTACACTTGCTTGACAACTGATCTGTTTAAATTGATTGCAAAGGGGTTGATAGACGGTGCTATCGAGGTGGGGAAGTACCTTAAATTCAATGCCAAACATGTCTGCTCACTCTCTGGTGACTGTGATACAGCGAGCAGTGCAGCCATGGCTGCACCGCTTCATTTTATTATTCTAAGCAGATTACAAGTGCCGCTTTGTCCTGACCCCAAGTAATAGGGATAACGAAAGAGCGAATTTCTCGTGGTAGCTTAATATCTTCTAATTGACCTTTGACGATGACAGGAACAGAAATAACAAATTCTGGACCTAAGTCGCGTCTTGCATTACCAGAAACCGTGTTTGCTACTTCACCAACCACGTCACATAGGTTGTCATCTTCAAGATCATCTTCACCTAATGCTTGGAGTAATTTTGCGAGTAGGCGACCGGGTGCTGAAAAATATACACAACCTTTACGAGCACCAGCTATACCGATAATGCCTGTGTAATCAAAAGCCACTTTGGTATCGCTTGATACAAGGTAAGGTACGCCAACCTCAACTTGTTGTCCGGCAAAAGTGCTAAAGAAGTATTTGGTTCCTTCTATAAATACCTGTAATTGTTCTTCTTTCATTCTTTTTATAAATCCTCTAGCAATTGCTCAAAAGCATCGTTGAGCTCGTCTTCCGTAAACGGTTTGCAAATGAAACCTCGTGCGCCAATTGTGAGAGCGCGAATAGCTGTTGCTTTGTCGGCCAAAGCTGACACCACTAAAATTCGAGTGTCAGGTTTTACTTCAAGTATTTTTTCAATACTTTCAATACCATCCATTTCTGGCATGGTTAAGTCCATGGTGACTAGATCTGGCTGTGTTTGCTTAACTAGCTCTACCGCTTCCAGCCCATTACATGCACTGCCAACAACTTCAAGATCACCAACTTTATTACTACGTCGAATTTTACGACGGATAATATTTGAATCGTCAACTATTAACAACTTCATGCTAGACCTGTTCTACCCCAATATTTTGTTCTGTTTCGTTATAAGTTTTTGTTGTCGTGGTAATTTTACCCGGCAATATGATTTCAAAGCGACAGCCTTTATTTTGCTTGTAACTTAACTTCATCTTACCTCCAGACTCAACGACAGATTGTTTGATGACATCTAAGCCTACACCACGACCTGCGTGCATAGATACATCATTTGCAGTAGAGAAGCCAGGTTGGAAAATTAGGTTTAAAATTTCCGCGTTAGACATTTTCTCAATATCTTGCTCGGATACCAAATCGTTTTTCAACGCGTGACGTTTAATTCTATTTACTGATAAGCCAGCACCATCATCCACTATGATTAATGAGTAGTTGCCATCCTCTTTTTGTTGGAAGATAGCTTTTACTGTGCCTTGTGGTGATTTGCCTAACTCAACTCGTTTATTCGGCTCTTCAATACCATGGACCACGGCGTTACGAACCAGCTGTACTGCAACTTCGCGTACCTTACGAATATAAGCTGGTGGCACATGATGGCTATCCAAACCTTGCGTGATAAGGTTAACCATCTTGTTCTCATCTTCGGCAACGCGTTTAACTAACGTATTGATTTCAGAGAACGACTGCATACTCGTGTTGGCAGCAGGTTGTACTTCAGAATGTTGGTCATTGATATTAGCAATTTGCTCACTGAGTAGGCGCAGGCTACCAACCTGAGAGAACAACTCATCAAGTTTAACTGTAAATGGTAAGAAACTGTTACCCGTGATTTCATCACTGTTTTTAATTTCAGTGAGCACGTCTTCCATTTCATGGGTTTTCTTTTCAACGGGTGACACTTCAAGAGCCGCTGCATCACCTTTAATTGAGTGGATAATGCGTTGGAACTGCACCACTTTTGCCATGTAAGCTTTATGGTCTTGATTCGATGATTTTAGCTCTTCATTGATTAGGTTAATGCCGTCACTGGCTTTGTCCAAGAAATCAATGAACGCACCTTTCTCGATGCTTAGAATGCTTACTAGACTATCAACTTCACCCTTCGCTTTCGTTTTGGCTTCTTCTAGTTCACGCTCAAGTTCAACCTCGATGGTACGGTCCATTACGGTTACCAGTACGTGAGATACTAACTTATTCACCCTTACGCGGTTAAACTGGAAGGACAGATACTTGGTTTCAAATAAGCCTGTGTTGCTTAGCAGGTTTACTTCGATCTGCTTAAGTGGGTTCAAGCTTTGAATGAGGTTTTCGTTAACGTGCTCTTTGAATAATAAGCCGATGTAGTCTTCCGACAGTTGTAGCTCACTGTCTGACACCATGTCTTTCAATAATACAGCTAACTTTTTACCGTCTAAATCTTCGCGGCCAAAGATATTAACCAGTTCTCGTGAGTATTGCGAACCAATGATTAAGTCTTGGTCAAGTAGGAATAGACCTTCTTTTACCGTACTTAAAATTTCAGAGTTTTCTTTTTGCGCAAGCTCTAGTTCTTCATCGTTTTTCTTCAAACGACCAACGAAGATAAACATGATTACGAAGAAGTTAAGGATTGCCGCCAGTACTGCCGCAGCCTCAACATATTGCAGCATTTGAGTTTTTTCGTTTGCTTGCTGCTCCATGTAACGCGTTAAGTCGTTCATGAATTTAAGTAGGGTGGCGTTGGTTTCTTTAACCGTCGCGATAGATTCGTGAATATCAAGAAGTGAAACTTGGTCACTGCCATTATTGATGATAGGGCCTAATATTTCTCGATATTGCTGCCACAACTGTAAACCCGCATCAACCGATTGCATTGCTGCTTCGGAGTTAACCGGTTTTACATCAATCATTTCAGTATCATTGATATCGGTAACCGGCACCATGCCGCCTTCTTTGAGGGCAACTAAGGTGACATCAAATAATTCAAAAGTATCGGCGAATTCTTGAAAGTTTTCGGTTACATCAAGGTTAACGGCTAAGTCATCTTGTAATTCGTACAAAGATTTGAGCAATTTCTGCGTCAACATACCTTGTCGACCAGCTAAATTAACACTTTCAGTTTCTTGCTGGATTTCCTTAGACACGAAATAGTTAAGCGCTAACACACAGGTATCTAAAACAAGAAATAGGGTAATTGCAGCCACAATACCGCGGTATTTGCCTAAATCGTGCAACAACATGGTTTAACTTCCTTATACAAAGCTATTGAAGATATAAATATCTTTTATAAACAATAGGTTTTAATGTTTAACACATTTAATTGCAAGAATATAGCATGTGCTATATCGAAAACCTAGTTACAACAATTCGCTATGTGAGCTTCAGCAAGTAAAGGGAGCATTGTTAAACTTCTTCTGAGCAATTATAGCTGTCTTTGCTGAAGAAGCTGAATTAGTTGTTGTGCACCCGATACGCTGACTTGTTCTAGCTGGTCGACCTCACATTGCAGTGCCGTTTCGACCTCATCTAAGGTTAAACCCGATGAAAAACAAGCGTCTAGCGTTCGTCTAAGTAAGCTAGATGGAACCGTATTGTGTACCTTAATGTGGTCGCTAAGCTGGTCTAATAGTTGCGTTAAGGAATAGTTGCCTTGTTGTGGTAATGAAAAACGCATTGAATTTCCTACAGTTACTAATTTACATCGAGGGGCAACTAGCGTGACTTGCCCTTGCTATTATTATTCTTTATTCTGCCAGAATCGCCATAAAATACCCAACCAAGCTTTCGCTGTCGGCGTATCTGAGCTTGAAGGGATATGTGCAAAGGGTAAGCTAGATTTATAAAAGGATAGATTCACCATGAGTGTGCAAGAATATATGCAAAAACTAGGTAAAGATGCTCGCACTGCATCAAGACTAGTGGCTGCTGCGACATCCGGTACAAAAAACAGTGCACTGCTGGCAATTGCCGATGCGTTAAATGACACCCGAGATTATTTAATTGCTGAAAATGCAAAGGATCTACAAGCGGGGCGTGACAAAGGCTTAGATGAAGCCATGATTGATCGTTTGGCGCTGACATCACAAGGGATTGACAAGATGATTGAAGGCTTACGTCAAGTGGCCGCTTTACCTGATCCTTGTGGTGCAATAACAGATTTAAACTATATGCCTTCAGGGATCCAAGTCGGTAAAATGCGTGTGCCGCTGGGGGTGATTGGGATTATTTATGAATCTCGTCCCAATGTGACCATCGATGCGGCTAGCTTATGTTTAAAATCCGGTAATGCCACTATTCTAAGAGGCGGTAGTGAAGCGATACACTCAAATCGCGCGGTGGCAAAGTGTATCAAAGTAGGTTTACAACAAGTGGGTTTACCCGAGACAGCGGTTCAAGTCGTTGAAACAACGGATAGGGCTGCGGTAGGTGAATTGATCACTATGGATCAGTATGTTGATGTGATAGTACCACGTGGTGGTAAAAGCTTGATTGAGCGCATCTCGCGTGACGCAAAAGTAACCGTAATTAAACATTTAGATGGCATTTGCCACGTCTACATCGATGATCAAGCCGATCTTGATAAAGCGTACAACATCGCCATCAACGCCAAAACGCATCGCTATGGCGTGTGTAATGCAATGGAAACCTTGCTGGTACACAAAGATGTTGCTGATGAAATCTTACCTCGTTTGGCGCTAGGTTATGGTGAAAAGGGGGTCGAGCTCAGGGGTTGTGAAGCGACTTGTCAGATTATCGAGGCTAATCCCGCAACAGAAGAAGACTGGGCCACGGAATACCTTGCTCCGATCTTGTCGATTAAGATAGTTGAGGATATGGATCAGGCAATGGATCACATTGCTCAGTATAGCTCGGCACATTCTGAGGCCATTGTTACGCAAGACTACTCTAAGGGACGTCGATTTATCACCGAAGTGGATTCAAGTTCAGTGATGATAAATGCTTCTACGCGATTTGCTGATGGCTTTGAATACGGATTGGGAGCAGAAATAGGCATTTCGACCGATAAAATTCACGCTCGGGGTCCGGTTGGTTTAGAAGGCCTCACATCGCAGAAGTGGGTCGTTTTAGGCGATGGTCATATTCGCCAATAAGGTGATGAATATTTAGTCTTTAAAAATATTAAATGCCGAGCGGTTGCTCGGCATTTATTTAGCCCGCTAAAACAGGCTTATCTATTTCAGCTTTACTTAGCGATTGTAGCGAATTTCAACACGTTTGTTAGCTTGCTGACCTTCTTTTGTATCGTTGGTCGCTACTGGTTGTTCTTCACCGTAACCTTGCGCAGTTAGACGAGACGCTTCAACACCTTGGCTGATTAAGAAGTCTCTTACTGCATCTGCACGTTTCTGCGATAGCATCATGTTGAACTCGGCGCTGCCTGTGCTTGAAGTGTGGCCCGCTACTTCAAGCATCCCTTCTTCACGAACTAGGCGAGAAGCAACCGCTTCTAGGATTGCTTTTGCTTCAGGTGTTAGTTGAGCAGAGCCTTCAGCAAATACTACGCCAGGTAGGTTTTCAACCTGTACATATTGGGTATCTTTTGGAAACTCAGCGATAATACGCTTAACTTCTTCAGTACAGTACATATCTGCATCTGCTTGGTGTTGAGCTGCTTTATCCGCTGCAGCTTGAGCTGCATCGTATTGAACTTCGTACAATTCACCACCTTTAGCCTCAGCTAATAGTCTTTTAGCTTCTTCTAACGCTAAAGAAGTTTGATGGATTGCTACAATACACTGGCCAATTGAACCGCCTTCAACTTGATCAACTGTTTGTTGAATTGGCTCGACACTTTTACTTGTAGAACAACCAGCAAGAACGGCAGCAGCAGCGGCTGTTAAAAGTAGTTTTTTCATTGGTTTTCCTTATATTTTATTTACAGGGGACTACAAAATAATAATGATGTTATAAACCTAGCTATTTTCTCTTAGTGAGGCAATAAAAAAATATGATTTTTTACTGATATTTTTGACTTGATGTTTGATTGTCAATTTTATGTTTTATTTAACAATTGAAAGGCCTGTGCATGGAAATAGCCTAATTCTCGTCAAGTTAAAGGTAATCAATGTGCTCTCGTGATAAAGGCTTCATTTTTTGTTATTGCTTTGCTATTTCAATTAAAGAAATTGGCGTGACGGCCGATTTAACTCTAGATTAATAATAAAGCTGACCAATGAGTTAGTATGGTTAGAAGTAGCTCAGTGATAGCTCAGCTTCACCATCAAGTGAAGAGTGAGCGGACTTAGCTTGCTTCAATAAATCGAACCAGACTGCTGCGATAATTATAAGGATGCAACATGACGTTAAAGACTAAAGTATGGGGCATGGCAATTTTGACCTTAGTTGCCTTGCTCGGTGTAATGCTAATGGGCCTTTACACTCTCCGGCAAGCCAGTGATGCCGATAACAAATCACGGATTTACCAGCTACTCAAAAGCACTTACTCAACCGTCAATCAAATTGAAGAATATGTTGCGGCTGGAAAAATGAGTGATGAACAAGGTAAGGAGCTTGCTGCGCAGATTTTGCGTGAGAATAAGTATAACGATTCTGAATACGTTTACGTTGCTGATGAAAACATGGACTTTGTTGCTGCGCCCCATGACCCTCAGTTGCACGGTACCAGTTTTCACGACTTCAAGGATGCCGAAGGCGGCAGTGTTGGTCAAATTCTATTGGATGCGGTGAGAGGGCAACCTAGCGGCATTGTAGAATATGAATGGACTTCGCGTAATGCAGAAGGTGATGTAGCTGAGTTACTTTCTGTTGCGCAAATTTCCAAGCGTTGGAAATGGGCGGTGGGTACAGGCATTCGCTCTACCGAGGTGGATGCGCGTTTTTGGGCTTCCGCCAAGGTACAGCTGATTTTATGTTTGGTTATTGCGGCGGTATTGGGCTTTATCATAATCACGACAATCCGTAAGATCATGACAGATTTAGGCGGTGAGCCAGAGGAAGTGCTTACGTTGGTAAGAGCCGTAGCTGGAGGCGATCTTTCAACACCAGTTAAATCCGCTGACACTTACAGTCAATCAAGTATTTATGGTTCAGTCGTATCAATGCAGGCTTCACTTCGTGAGATCATGAATAGTGTTGCAACTGCCACGCAAGAGCTAAGAAACGAAGCAACTAATGCTGATAGTCGCTCTAGCCAAGTAGACCAAGTTTCTGATGCGCAGCGCAGTGAAACCGATATGGTTGCAACATCCATGACCGAGATGTCATCTTCGGCGCGTACTGTGGCTGAGAGCGCTAATAATGCGGCCGCTTCCACTCAAGAAGCTGATGTCGAGGGGCAAAGAGCGCAGGGCATAGTATTAAGCTCGGTGAGTTCAATTGAGGGCTTGGCCTCTCAGATTGATGAAGCAGCTCAAGTCATAGGTGAGCTAGGACGTGATGTTGATAACATCGTATCGGTCTTAGATGTTATTCGCGGCATTGCTGAACAAACTAATTTACTTGCGTTGAATGCGGCGATTGAAGCTGCGCGAGCGGGTGAGCAGGGCCGTGGATTTGCGGTGGTTGCTGATGAAGTTCGTAATCTGGCTAAACGCACCCAAGACAGTACTGCAGAAATCCAGCAAATGATTGAGCGCTTGCAAACGGGCTCACAAAAAGCCGTTAACTCGATGGAAAACAGTAAAACATCGAGTATTGAGACGGTTTCAGGCGCACAAGAAGCGGCGCAAGCGCTACAACAAATTGCGGATTCATTGGGCACCATTACCGAAATGAATCATCAAATTGCGAGCGCTGCGGATGAGCAGACTAAAGTGGGTGATGATATCTCTCATCGCATTAACTCTATTGCAGACAGCTCTCACAGAGCCGCCGAATTAGCGAGAGAAAACAGAGCATCAACCAATGTAATTATGGATTTGGCCGATAATTTAGAGCAACAAATACGTAAGTTTAAGGTGAGCTAAGTTCTCTTATCCTAAACATCAACGCGGCCTTTGGCCGCGTTTTTTCGTTGGCGTATTTTGTAGGCTTAGTGGTAACGGATGGCATTAGGCGTTACTATCTCTTGTAATACTAAGTTTGACTGAGGCATGTAAAGGTGACTGGCATGCCCGTGGTAAGAAGTGGAGCCATAACATGAGTGATTTTGAACAAGAATTGAAAGCAATGGAAGACGAAGCCGCCAACGAAACGCCATTGCCAAGCATAGAGGAACAGCGTGCGATTGTCGCTAAGCTAAAAGCGCTTGAAGAAAAGGGGGAGTTAACCCCAGAAGCCATGGCTGAATTTTTTGCAGCTTACAGCAATGAAACGAATAAAGTAAAAAATCTAGCTGCAAGTGAAGAAGAATAATTAAGTCCTAAATAAATACAACTAACCCAAGGCTATTGCCCTTGGGTTAGTTTGTTTTATCACGTATTCAACAGCTTATTGTACTTGTTGCCAAGCCCACTCAAGCCAAGGCATTAAGGCTTTTAAGTCAGCTTCTTCTACCGTGCTACCACACCAAATACGTAGGCCATCGGGCGCATCACGGTATGAACCAATGTCGTAAGCGACTTTTTCATTTTCCAACAGTTTAATAAACTGTTTCACCTGTTCCGGCGTTGCTTTTAAGGTTAAGCAAACACTGGTGTTTGAACGTGTTTCGGGCGTAGCAGCAAGAAAATCAATCCAATCATGGCTGGCGACAAATTCTTCTAGTACCGCCAAATTTGCTTTAGATTTAGCGATTGCCGCTGGTAAACCGCCGATTGATTCAACCCAATCGAGGGCATCTTGATAATCAGCGACACAAAGCATGGATGGGGTATTAATGGTTGCACCACTAAAGATGCCTTCTATTAACTTGCCTTTAGCCGTTAATCTGAAAATTTTAGGTAAAGGCCAGCTTGGTTGATAACTTTCTAGTCTTTCAACCGCGCGCGGGCTAAGAATTATTACGCCGTGGGCACCTTCACCACCAAGCACTTTTTGCCAGCTAAAGGTAATCACATCTAGCTTCTCCCATGGCATTTCCATGGCAAAAACTGCTGAGGTAGCATCACAAATAGTCAGGCCTTGACGATCAGACTTTATCCAATCGCCATTGGGCACTTTAACGCCTGAAGTGGTGCCGTTCCATGTAAATACAACGTCATTATCTTGGTTGATAGCGCTAAGATCGGGCAGTTGACCGTATTCAGCAAAGTGAGTGTTGATGTTGGCTAATTTTAGTTGCTGACTAATGTCGGTATACCATTCTTGGCCAAACGATTCCCACGCCGCAATATCTACGCCTCGGGCACCTAACATCGACCACATAATCATTTCCATCGCTCCGGTATCTGAGCCTGGCACAATACCAACGCGGTAATCTTTTGGTAAACCTAGCAATTTAGCTGTGTCTTCAATGGTTTTTTGCAGCGCATTTTTACCGATAGCGGCGCGATGTGAACGCCCTAAAGTCTCGGTACTCAGAGCGCCAAGGTTATAGCCAGGGCGTTTGCTGCAAGGACCAGAAGAAAAGTTAGGGTTAGTGGGTTTGCTTAATGTGGTCATATCTGCCCAGGTTCCTTTCGATTTTAGATGTTGTGTCTATATTGTTGTGCTTACTTTGTTGTGACTTGAAGTCATGGCGAAATTAGCCTTATCGCCTCGCTTATATGTGCCAGCTTACTACTAGAGTTGAAGATTTAACGGCTAGCTGAAACTTCAAACCACTTTTGTATAGGTTGTTGTAATAAATGACTATCTCTGTTCTGTTTAGCGCTACTGTGTGGTTTGTTGTGTACCCGCATTCAAGCTAATTAAAGATATCGCTAATGGCGCTCAAAATACCACGAAGCTTTTACTTTAATCTATAGTTTTAGCAAGGGCTTTGGCATTTAAGGCTTATAATAAAAACGAGAAAAGGATGCAACCATGGCAATCAATATCACCCAGCAAGAAAGAGCTTTGTTGAAAACGATCAGTATCCCTCCACGGCCAGAAGTCTTATTGACTGTTTCAGAAGAAGCTCGAAAGCCTGAGCCAAATGTTGCTGTGATTGCACAAGCGGTTAGTTCTGATGTCGGAATCGCTTCCGCTGTTCTGCAAGTGGTGAATTCAGCAGCCTTTCGTCGAGCCAAGGAAATAGAGTCGATTCAGCAAGCGGTGATGATGTTAGGTCTAAAGCGTATTATTCCATTGGTTAAAGCGGTTGCGCTCAAATCAAGTATGTCCAACCATCCTTTATTGGATGATTTTTGGCAGCAAGCAACGGCCATCGCACAAGCTTGCTCTGCGGTAGCTAAGTTGCTAGATAAAGAAGAGCTTATAGATAATGCCTATATGCTTGGGCTGTTTCATATGTCTGGCGTACCTGTCATGATGCTAGGTTTTGAGCAATACCCTGACCTATATCAGAAAGTCGAAGAGCTTGGCTGGCCTGAAATGACCGAGCAAGAGCACAAAGCCTTTGGTACCGCGCATACGACTATCGGAGCCTTATTGTCTCAGCAATGGTTGTTGCCTAAAGCCTTGGTAGAAATTATTTATTATCAGCAAGATGCTGCAGGTTTATACCACAGTGGTGAGCTTCCTGCGATTGCGTTAGATTTACTCACTATTTTGAAAATAGCCCGCTATGTTACGCTCAAGAGCGCTGAGTCTGAATGGTCAGCGGTACAAGAATCGATTGCCGAGTATTTAGGGCTTGATGATATTGCTTTAGAAGAGTTATTAGATCGGGTTGACCAGCTTTTACATTAGTAAATGCATCAGTAAAGAAACGGGCAAAACTGAAATAGCCGTGGTGCAGAGGGATATCGGCGATTAATTCAGCACTTAAACATAATTTGTCATAAAAGGCTTTACCTTTAAAAAACATTTGGTATTATCTGCCTCGTTGTTCAGCAGGGGTGTAGTTCCAACGGCAGAACGTCGGATTCCAAATCCGAATGTTGGGAGTTCGAATCTCTCCACCCCTGCCAAATTCTAAAAGCCTGACTCTTAAGTCAGGCTTTTTTCGTTTCAGCCTATATCAACTGATATGCAGGCTCTTGATCCCTTACCTGTCCTCTTTTCAAGTCGTGTTTTGTTGCTAATTTAGATAAGATTAATGCTCATTTTGAGATATGTGGGCAGCAATGGATCAGTATCACGCATTTTTACTCCATGAAATGGGGATCACAACTTGGCAGTCGAATGCTTCGCAGGCCGCTGCGTTAACCCCATCTGAGCCAGAAGAAACGCCTGCCATAGCGCCTGTGGATTTATCGACGTATGAAATTGCCATTATCGGCGAGCCGACAGTGCTTAGTTCAGATTTTGTGGTCGCCGTTCTCAAATCCATGCAGCTTAAACCAACTCAGGCTAAGGTGTTATCCATGGCTGAGTTTTTAGCCTATCAAGGCAGTATGCCGAACTGGTTGTGGTCGACTCAAGGTGACGTGGCTGCTATGCCAAATTGTCGGGTTATCAACTCACCAAGCATAATAAAAACCAGCCAAGACCAAGATGCTAAGCATGCTTTATGGCGTCAAATTAAGTCTCATTTAGCCGCGCAGAGGAAAGGATGATGGCGTCCCAAACGACGAATGTGATTATCGCCCCGATGGCACTCAATGATCTGCCCGCGATATCTGAAATTGAACGGCGCGCTCACCTTTGGCCGTGGAGTGACAACACCTTAAGTGGTAATTTTGGCTCGCGTTATTACAACCATATCTTGCTAATAGAGCAGAAGGTGATTGGTTACTACATTGCCAGTCAGGCTGGGGTGGAGGCGAGTTTATTAAATATTGCAGTGGATCCTGATTTTCAGGGGGCGGGTTATGGCCGTTTGCTGTTACAACATTTGATTGATCTTTCAAAGCAAAAACAGTTGCAAGAGATTTGGCTCGAAGTGCGAGTTTCTAACACGGCTGCTTGTCAGCTGTATCACCAGCTTGGTTTTGTCGAAGTCGATCGGAGAAAAGGATACTACCCAGCGCAAGAAGGACGCGAAGATGCCATCATTATGTGTTGCTACCTATAAACCTCTTGCTAATCTGGCGGTGTTGGCTTTGCTGTTTACCAGTGCAAGCCTCAATGCTGCCCGTGATATTTATAAATATCAAGATAATGACGGCAATTGGGTGTTTAGTGATATTCGCCCTGAAGTGAAGTTTGAAGTATCGCATCAACAGGTGGCCGAGCCAGAAATTTTACCGGTGCGAGTGCTGCATAAAGTGAGCGAAGGAAATCAATCGGCGCAAATTGTTGCCGTTAACAATTACGCGATGCCGGTTACCTTGAGTTTGTCCTTTACTCAACTTGAAAATGCCAAACTTTCCAAACCAGCAACTGAGCAATTTAACCTCAATGCTAACACTCGAGAAGCGATCCTTGAGGTGTTGCCCGTAGCTCAAGGCCAGTGGCGTTTCCAATATCAATACAGTTTCACTCCCGGTCTACTTGATCCGGATTATGATGCCAACTATGCCTATCAAATTCCGTTTAATTTCGACCGAACAACGCAAATCTCCCAAGGCTTTAATGGTTCATTTACCCATAGTGAGCCTCATAGTCGTTATGCTATCGATATTCCTTTACCTGAAGGTACGCCAGTGGTGGCCGCTCGTTCGGGGGTAGTGGTTGAAGTGGTAGAAAATAATAGCGGCGCTGCCACGGCGGATTTTGCCAAAACTAAAGCAAATGTGGTGCGTCTAGCGCACGATGACGGCAGCATGACGGTTTACGCCCACTTAAAAACGTTTTCATCCAAGGTGCGGGTTGGCCAGCAGGTTAGTAAAGGGCAAACTTTAGCGCTTTCTGGCAATACGGGTTTTAGTACGGGACCTCACTTGCATTTTGCGGTGCAAATTAACCAAGGCGGCGAACTCGTCGCCGTGCCATTTCTACTTGATATTGAAGGTCAAGCTGTGGCTCCAGATAAAGCCATGAAGTTGGCTTCAGGAACTCCTTAACCAAGATTTTTACGTGACGGCTCTTAGCCTTGCCCGAGGATGTTATTTCTGGCTTTGTCGGCAATATTTAGGGGATTTTGCTTAATGGCGCATTTAGTGGAATAATCTCGCCGATAGCCAAGGAGCCAGCGCCAATGATCACTAAAAACCAAATTAAGTTAATTAATTCTCTTGCTCAAAAAAAATACCGTAAGCAGCATGGACTGTTTTTAGTGCAAGGCGAAAAAAATGTGGCAGAGCTGTTTCGTTCCGAGTATGAATTGCACCAAGTATTTGCCACTCAAGCATTGGTAACTCAGTATCAAGACCAATTAAACGGTGCGCATGTCGTCGTTACTACATCAGATGCTTTAGCTAAAGCGGGCACCTTTAGTTCAAACAATAGCGCGCTGGCCCTAGTTAAAATTCCGACTCCCGCAGAGGCTCCGGTTAATGCAGCTAATTTATTGCTTGCCTTGGATGGTGTTTCTGATCCCGGAAATCTAGGCACCTTGATCCGTTTAGCCGATTGGTACGGTATTAGCGATATTCTCGTTAGCCAAGATTGCGCGGATTTTTACAACCCTAAGGTTATCAGTGCCACCATGGGATCATTTTGTCGGGTGCGTTTGCATCGGGTGGATTTAGCTGAATTTCTTAGCCAACAGGTTTGCCCCATTTATGGCGCTTTTTTGGAAGGTGAAAACATTCATCAAGCGACGCTGAGCGATTCTGGCATCATCGTTTTAGGCAGTGAGTCTCATGGTATTCGCGCAGATGTTGCCGAGTTCGTTAGCCACAAAATAACCATACCTAACTTCGGTCAGGCCGAGTCACTTAATGTGGCGATGGCTGGCGCCATCATCATAGATAATTTTAAGCGACACAGCGCAAACTAGTTTGGCTAAATCAAGGCCAATACGCGCCTTGGGTTAAGCCATATTGAGTTTCGTTATCATAATGGGCTTCTCGCGCGGGAAGCTCTGTCTCAAGCATATGTTGTGCTAACGTTTCTGCTTGCGCCTTGATGGTGTCGCAGTCTGGTTGCACGGGAAGCTTAAGTACTTCTTTCTCAATGTCTACAAGTATTTGAATTGCAAGTTTTTTATGGCCGTTTAGGTGTTCAAGTACAGCTTGGTAAAAATCTTGCCAAGGAGCCTGTACAGCAGCTGGTGCACTCGCTTGATCTAACCACCTAGGTAAATTGTAATCGGCTTTTAATAAGGTATTTACGTGTGAGATCCGACAGCCTTTATCTGATTTCTCGGTAATAAAGACCCAGCTTTTGTGCCAATGATTGGGGTTATGAAAAACTTTACTTTGTGCGAACTTAGCGTTTTGTTTACTTAATTGCTCAAGGACAGCCTCGGTTGTTTGGCCATAAAAGCCTATGTGTTTGTAACGAATAGTAATTTCAGGCTCTGCAAAGCTTGCCTTAGCAATAAGCAGGAGAGAGAGTGTTAACCAGACACGTAAACTGAATAAACGCATTTCGACTTCTTTATTGTGTTGAGTTATCTGCTGAATTAAGCATATTTGCTTAGTATATATGGAATCGCTCATTATTACTGCGTGATACTGCGCAAAAAAGGCAATAAAAAGGCCTCGTTTGAGGCCTGAAAGGTACCCATAAGGGGATTAGGTACCTGTTTTGAAGTGACGCTTTAATTACTACGAGAGAGCTAATCTAGCTAGCCAATGATTGCTGAAAAGGTGCTGAGTCTTTGGAGCAATTGTATAAGGTATGACTATGACTAAGTCCAAAGGTTCAATATTTTTTTATTCAATGTGTAAATTAATTTAGTAAATTTTTTTGAACTGGCTTAAAAAACGAGTTAAATCTATGTCTGAAGTTTGCTTTAACTGCGCGGCTTGAGATTTTAGCTGAGCGAGCACAAGGGGTTGTGGACTGTTGCTCGCAAATACGATCCAGTTGCCTGAGCTAACATGACAGCCATATAAATGACAAAAATGTTGGCGCAAATTGGTAGCAAACTGTTGGCTCTCACTGTGTTCATGCCAGCAATTTAAAACAAGATAGCCTTGCTGCTTTAAATGGGTGTTGCAGGATTGCAGAAATACGTCGCTTAATTGGGTTTCATCGACGCCAGTCGCATGGTAAATGTCCGCGTAGAGCAAATCCACTTTCTTGTTTGGCTGGGTTAAATAGTGATTAGCGTCATCATTGACTAAGGTGATTTTTTTACCCTGAGGAAGGCGGAAAAAGCGTTTAGCAAGTTCAATCACTGTGCTTCTTAGCTCAACTGCGGTGATTTTTATGCCTGCAACGCTGTGATGTAATGCTGTCACTAAACAGCCGCCACCGAGTCCCAGCACTAAGGCTCTTTTAGGCTGGACAAAGAGTAAAGACACTAGCATGGCTTGAATGTACTCATGCTCTGGCAGGGCGGGCGATTGATTATTTTGGCGACTTTGCTCATCACCTGGGCCAAAAGACAATTTACGAATGCCGTCTTCTTCGACAACCAGCAACGGTCCCCAATCATCCTGCCCTTGATAAAGAATTTTACTGCTCAAAGTATTACCCAAAAAGTGGCATTATTATGGCTAATGCTGAGGGGGTCAATGATCTAATCCTTAAAGCCCTCGATGAATAGTGAGCTAACAGCAAGTTTTACGCTTAAGTTGGCGATTGTGCTCGCACTCGTATTATTGCTTTAATATATTAATTTGATTGTTTTTAGAAGAAGTAGTGATTTCATGTTTGGTACCGTTATAGATGTTAATTCTGTCACTCAAGAAGGGGTTATACGTTGCGAAGAAGGTGAGAGATATCCCTTTCCTTTAGTGCTTTGGCAAGAGCGTTCGCCGCTTCGTGTGATGGATAAAGTTGAGTTTTTTGTTGAACAGGGCGTTGTAAAATTTGTTGCAGCCAAGAAGTTAACATTTAGCCATGTTGATGATGCTGAAATTTCGCAGCCGCAAGCAGCTGTCTCACAGAATATAGAAGCGGATAATGCCGAATACTCTAGTACTGTGTCTCAACCAGAGCTCGCGACATTAGAGCCAGCTAAATTGGCCCCTTCTCATTTCGCGCCTCAAACTCTTCAGGCAACGATATTGGATATTAATGAAGCCGAGCAGAAAGGTCTGTTAAAAGGTGAAGATGACCAGCGTTATGAGTTTGCTTTGTCTCTTTGGCAAGGTGCAATGCCACCGCGAGCCTTAGATAAAGTCGATGTGATGCTTGAGCAAGGCGAAATTCAACGGGTTTTATTGACTGGCTCACAAGTTGTTAGCTCTCCAGCTACGCCTAGAAACACAGAGCAATTTGAACAAGGTGCTCAGGTAACTGCCAATGCAGTACCTCGTCCAGCAGATACCTCTTCACTCGCTATTGTTAGTCTGATCTTCGGTATTCTTGGCTTGTTCTTTTTTGGTTCACTAATAGCGGTTATCTGTGGCCATATTGCCCGCAGTAATATTCGTCAAAGTAACGGGAAATTGGCGGGTGATGGCATGGCGTTAGCAGGCCTAATTATGGGGTATTTAAGTTTGTTTTTAACCTTAGTTTTGGTTGCTATCACTTTTATGGGCTTAGCTTTTGAAGGTCATTTTTAACACAATGGTGGCTTGAAAGGTGAGCACTATTGTTGTTCTAAAGTGGCTAGGTAAGCATATCCCAGCTGACCCATTTGTTTGCGGATCCAGCCCTCGCGTTTTAATTGATAGGCCGAAGGTTGAGCTGCACTAAATCGATACGGGTTGGGTAATACTGCCGCCAAGCGAGCGCTTTGTGCTGGCGTTAATTGCGCCGCGGCTACGCCAAAGTAATGTTGGCTTGCGGCCTCGGCACCATAAATGCCTGGGCCAAATTCGACTATGTTAAGGTAAATTTCAAGAATACGTTGTTTATCCCATTGCCATTCAATCAATAGTGCCAACCAAGCTTCAATTCCCTTTCTAAGCATACTTTTACCTGGCCAGAGATAAAGGTTCTTAACGGTTTGCTGGCTTAAGGTACTGGCTCCGCGCATGGACTTTCCTGCCAGCATATCATTGAATGCCTGCTCGGTTGCTGCTAGGTCAATCCCACTATGATTATTAAATTGTTGGTCTTCAGCGGCAATAACGGCGAGTTGTAAGTGCTTAGCAATGTCGGTTATCTCCACCCAAGCGTATTTGGCATCTTGCGGGTAGGTGGCTGGTGGGTTGAACTCTCGCTGTAATTGCCAACTCCAAAAAATAGGATTGATGAACTTTAAAGGCAGGGTAATAAGGACACTGCCTATGAGTATCGTCAGGATCAAACTAAGGCATATTTTTAGTAACCACTTCATGTTGCTATCCTATTTTACGCGGATCACCATTATACCTAAGTGGCGGCAAAACCAAGCGAGTAGGATGACATTTTCTGTGGTTAATCAGCAAGAATCAAAGCTGAAAGCCTTGATCCTTACTGGGTACGGTTAGTTTAGCTAGCTTGATCTAAGTTAGCTAAAATGGCTGTAGAGAGGTAGTTGGCTACACCAAGCTGATGAGCATGGCCGATGATTTCGGCGTGAGGCACCGCCGCTTTAACGGATTCAGCTGCATTTAGCATCACTTTCGGATGAGCCGCATATTGCAACATTTCGATATCATTCTCACCATCACCAAATGCCATGACATGTGTGGCGGTGAGGTTTAAGTGCTTACATAGCGCATCAACGGCGGTGGCTTTCGATATCCCTTTTGGCATTAACTCCAAACAATGGGGTAAAGAAAACAAGCAATCTAATTGGCCTTTGTACTTAGTTTTAAGCTCGGCTTGCAACGCTAATAAGCCGTTTCTATCGCCCCACAAGAAAAACTTAACGGCGCGTTTGTCTTGAATAAATTGCGGTGTTACTAGCTCACATTTAAAGCCGGCTTTTTCACTGTAGGCTTCTAACTTAGGGTTAGTCTCGGTTGCGTACCAGTTATAGTCGGTGTACATATTTAAAAAGACACCTTCCGGCATCGGATGGTGAACGAGATCTTGAGTTATGCTATCGGGGATATAAGCACTGGCAATGATATCGCCATTTGGGGCGATGGCCATGCCTCCGTTACAGCTGATCATGCCGATAGGGCGGTCAATTTTCTTAGCTAAATCGGCGACATCAGTATGATGGCGTCCGGTCGCGATTGCGAAGGTGCGTCCTGCATCATGTAAGTTACGAATAGCAGCAATGGTTTCAGCTGCTAAAGAGTGATCCTCTTGTAATAGTGTTCCATCTAGATCACTAACAAAAAGCACAGGCATGGCACCTCCAGAAGGGAATAGGGTAACTAAGTATTCAGTTAGTAGTTTATCCTTTTAAAATGGGCAAATAAAGGGGTCAAGTGTTACATAATGTTACCGTTGCTAATTAGTCTGCTTGTTTATTGAGTGCAGCCATCTGCGGCATTGGGTGGTTAAAGTGTTTGTAAAAAATGCCCGCGGTCGTGCCATCTTGTGCCATTTCCGCTAATGTTTCTTTTAACAGTCTCGCTGTTGACTGGTCATCTAGCTGTTGATTGTTATGGGGATAGCGAGTGTTTAATGTTTCATTTGGCTTGGTTTTAATCTTGGCTGATTTAAGATAAAAGCCAAGTTGCATAGGCTGAAACTCACCGCAGCAATGTCGGTGTAGTTTAATGTTTAGATCCTTATTCTGTTTTATGAATTCAATTAACGAAGTGAAATTATAAATATAAAAATCGGCTTTTTTTTGATCAATCATTTCAGCTGCCATGGCAACCGACAACTCAGGTGGCTCCTTGATGATAACATTGAGGTCGTCACTAACTAGCCTGGGTCCGCCTTTGGCGATAAGTAAGGTTTTACCGGACAACTGGCCATAATGGGTGATTTCAGCTAAGTCGAGATGGGATATGCCCATATAGCCATCAACTAAACCATTAGGAAAAAAGTGCACATATTGGGCTCGCTCAGGTGTTGGCGTAAGTCCGGGATAAAAGTCGATATCACCGGTGTCAATTTTTGCCAAAATACGGCTTTTGCTACTGCGAACTATGGTTAGTTTGCAGCCCATTTTGGTGGCCGCTGTTTCATAAAGTTCTTTATATAAGCCCGTATTGTCAGGCGCTCCAGCGATAAAAGGAGGGCGCTGTGTTGTCCGGTAGCCCATTTTTAACTCACAAGCCCAAGATGAGCTACTGAGTAGCAATAACAATAGCAACAACCATCTCATCATCCCCTCCTGTAGATTCATTGAGATTGGGATCTCATTTCAGTATAGATGAGATTTAGCTAATGTAATGATGGTTGCTGCTTTCCTGCCAGAAGCTAGTGTCGACTTTGATAATCTGTGTTGCCGTTTAGTGGGATGGTCCCATCATGCTGGTAAGTGCTCCTGTGATGGCCAAAATACTGATAGCTAGGATGACTTCTAGGTAAAAGCTGCGCAGCCAAACACGGCAGTGACGCTGGATCAGGATCTGCTTGGTGGCATAAAACTTATGCCAAGCTGCGATAAACAGCATCAGGCTAACGAGTGTGATTTTTGCTATCAAGGTGTTGCCATATAAGGTGTCACTCAGCCCTTGCCAATGGGTTAATTGATAACTCATTAGCAGCCCAGCACTTAACAAAAGCAGCATAGGAACCCTTGCCCATTGGCCGTATACCGTTAATATTGTGTGACTTTGTTGGTAGGGTAAATAACGACAGACTAGCCAAACTGGATAAAATGAGCCAAGCCAAAGACCGGCCATTAGGCTATGAATGACTAACGCAATGCTGTGCCAGTTGGGCTGACCAATGGCATGCCCAGCTTGAGTAAATGCACCACATAGCATCAAACTGGCGAAGATGATAACGTAACAACAGAGTGCTTTGGGCAGTCGCTTTAACAGCATTAGGCACAGCAATATAAGTGCAAAGCCAAGCCAGCGTGGACGCAACGCATTACCTAAGGCGCTTTGCCAAGTGATAGCCAACATGTCCGTATCGAACATGCCTGACCATCCATCATCCAACATTTCGCCGTTACGCAAAAGTAGCAAGGCGCTACTAGCGATGATCCCCATCATACAACTGACGCCGCAGTAGCGGCGCAAGGCGGCGTAAAGGCTAAACTCCGGTCGAGTGATTAAGCAACTAATGCCGCCGCCAATGGCGCCTGCAATGCTGGCATAAACAAGGATCCGACATATAAGTATTGCAATTTCCCAATGAGTCATAACGGCATCCATGGTTATTTCAGCTCAAAGCCGAAATCTCCTTTCATCAGATGGCCGTCTTCCCCTAAGCCTTTCCATTTAACCTGATATTGATTTGGCAGCAAATTCGGTAACGGGACTTGCAACGTCTGTTGCGCGTTCGTTTGGGGTTTGAAATCAAGTTCAATTTCCTGCTGTGGGCTATACAAGCTAACTGAAATCAACTGAATGGGATTTGTAAATGTCAGCTCTAATGAACGAGGGGCTTGTACCAGACTTGCTCCCGCACTGGGCTGTGAGGACTGTAGTTGAGTATGAGCAAAGCTGGTATTGATAGCCATAATGCTGATAAAAATCAGCGAGGAAAAGTATGTTAGACGCAAAACCGACTCCTTGGTCACGGTGAAGAAGGGGATAGAAAACTACCCCCACACAGGGTTAGTATTTTTGATAAATGCTAAGACCGTCTTCAGAAAAAGCGATTACATCAAAATCTTTATAAGCTTCACCTGGCTTTGCCATTCCTGGAGAATGCATCGGCATCCCCGGGGCCGCTAGCCCTTTAATGTTTACCGGGCGCTCTTTCAATAGCCGAGCTATATCTGCTTCAGGAACGTGTCCTTCGATTAAGTAGCCATCAATGATCGCGCTATGACAAGATTGTAATTGCGGTGGCATACCATGAGCTTGTTTGATGTCGGTCCAATCAGAGCGATGGTGAACCTTCACTTCATATCCCTTTTGTTCCATGATATTGGCCCATTCGGTACAACAACCGCAGGTTGGGGATTTGTAGAGTTCAATAATGGGATCTGCGAACACCCAGCCACTCCAAAAGAGTAAGGTTAAGCTAAATAACTGCTTGATTCGTTTCATTTGTTTCTCTCTTATTGCTTATTTAAAACAAGTTGTTGATGATTTATGGTCAAAGTATAGTTGGGCTCGCTGGCTTGCCACTCTACACTTTGGGTGTCATAGGCGGCGATAGTTAGACTTGAGTCTAGCCCGATGGGCGTTAAATCTAAGTCGACGGCTTGTAAGGTGCTGTTAAAGATAACCAACTGTAGCGGTTTGTCTTGCTCAAAGGTCACCTTGACTGTGTTTGAGTCAGCTTTGAGTTGCCATTCTATCAATTGGTATTGATCTAGCTCGGCCAAATATTGCACCAAGGATGCGCGTTGCTGCTCATCTAGTGTTGGGCCAAGCAGTTGCATGGTCGGCTCATTAGCGAGAGCACGATCCAATTTTGCCAAATCAGCACCACGGATATTTCCGCCCACATTGTTGCCCCCATTGGCATATTTACCGTGGCAAGCGGCGCAGCCATAGCCACCCGCTTTAAAATATAATTCCTTATCGGCATGGCTAGGCGTGCTAAGTAGAAAAAGCATGGTTAGAACGAGCAACTGTTTCATCTTTATTCCTGCTAGGCTAATGCAGAGCGCTAGATACTTAAGTATTGGAGCTCTGTGATGTTGGCTTATTTTAAGGTGACTTTTTTCACCATGCCCGCTTCGCTATGACCAGCAATATTGCAGGCAAATTCTACGTTTGGCTCGCCATGAAAGTGCCAAAGTAACTGCTTAGCTTTACCTGGTTCCACCGTTACCACGTTTGTTGCATCGTGATTATGGTGTTTCATGGTTTTCATCATTTCTCGATGCGCTTGCATTTCTGCTGCCGAGCCGATGGCAAATTCATGGTCGATTTTACCCGTGTTCATTACCACAAATTGCACCACATCATTGGGCTTGATAGTGCCTTCTTGTTTAAAGGTGATTTTCATATCATCGCTTAAGATCACATGCACTACCTTATCGGGCTTGGCGCCTGGCGCGGGCATGCCCACATCTGTCATCCCTGGCATGGCAGCCATGCTTTCGGCATCCATCTTGCTATGATCCATATTGGAGTGATCCATTTCTCCGTGATTCATTTCTCCATGGTTCATGTTGCTGTGGTCCATGTCTACGTGATCCATTTTTTCAGCAGCCCAACTAGTGCTGACAACTAGGGCTAGGCTTAGGGCTAATAGTGACTTTTTCATATTTATTTCCTCTTTTAAAATCAGTTGCTTTGTTTATCTGTTAGTGGATTTAGTTTAAGTTCTCGGCTTTTCCAAAGCTGGAAAATGGCGGGTAAGACCAATAAGGTCAGCATTAATGCCGAGGCCATGCCGCCGATCATCGGCGCAGCGATGCGTTGCATCACTTCTGAGCCGGTTCCTGTGCCATACATAATAGGGATCAAGCCAATGATCACCGTGAGTACTGTCATCATAACTGGGCGCACTCTAAGGCCGGCTCCTTGCTCGATAGCGCTGGCCAAATCTGCGGCATTCAGTGCTTGATCGCGCTCTTTAGCATCAAGCTTTTTGTAGTGCCAAGCTTGGTTTAAATACACCAGCATGATCACGCCAATTTCAACGGCAACCCCGGCTAAAGCAATAAAGCCAACCCCAACCGCGATAGAGAAGTTGTAGCCCAAATAATGCATTAGCCACAGACCTCCCACCATAGCGAGTGGCAGGGTGGCCATGATGATCAGCACTTCACCCAAGCGGCGGAAACTTAGGTAAAGCAGCAACATAATGATGGCTAACGTGATAGGCGTAACTATGCTTAATCGTGCCTTGGCGCGCTCCATATACTCATATTGCCCCGACCAAGCTAAGGAGTAGCCCGCTGGCAAATCTAACTGCTCGGCCACGGCTTGTTTGGCCTCGGCCACATACGAGCCAAGATCGCGTCCCTCGATATCGACGAACACCCAACCATTAGGTCGTGCATTCTCGGTCTTAATCATGGGGGGCCCATCTTCGTAGCGAATATCCGCAACATCGGCCAGCGCGATGCGGGCGCCGTTAGGGGTGACCAAGGGTAAATTCTGCAGTTTAATGACAGAGTCTCGATAATCTTGTGGATAGCGGACATTAATGGGATAGCGCTGCAGGCCTTCCACGGTTTCACTGACATTCATACCGCCCACGGCAGTGGAGATAACTTGCTGAACTTCATTGATATTTAGGCCATAACGAGCAGCATGGTGGCGTTTAATATCTATCGTTACGTAGCGCCCGCCTGCCACACGCTCGGCATAGACGGATGCCGTGCCATCAAGTTGATTTAAGATAGGTTCAAGGGCGGCGCCAATGCGTTCGATTTGTTTGAGATCGGGACCTGCAACCTTAATGCCGATAGGGGTTTTAATGCCCGTGGCCAACATGTCGATACGGGTTTTGATTGGCATTACCCAAGCATTGGTTAAACCTGGAAATTGAATAAGCTGATCTAATTCTTTGCGCAGCTTTTCCGGTGTCATACCTTCACGCCATTGATCCTTGGGTTTTAACTGGATCACGGTTTCGATCATGGTTAAAGGGGCTGGATCCGTTGCTGATTCAGCGCGACCGACCTTACCCCAAACCGTTTCAACTTCGGGGAGGGTTTTGATCAGCTTATTCGTTTGCTGTAATAACTCGCGGGCCTTACCGATGGACACGCCCGGAAAGGTGGTGGGCATGTACATTAAATCCCCTTCATCCAGCGGTGGAATAAATTCACCACCTAATTTAGACATGGGGTAATAAGCCGAGGCCATGAGTATCAAGGCTAGCAAGATCATTGACTTAGGAAAACGCAGGCTAAGTTTTAGCAGAGGGCGATACATGCCTACTAAGCCCTTGTTCACGGGGTTTTTGTGCTCCGGCAAAATTTTGCCGCGAATAAAGTAGCCCATCAACACAGGTACTAAGGTGATCGCTAAACCTGCCGCCGCCGCCATGGCATAGGTTTTGGTAAAGGCCAGTGGCGAGAACATCTTGCCTTCTTGGCCTTCTAAAGCAAATACGGGCAAGAAACTCAAGGTGATGATCAGCAATGAGAAAAACAGTGGCGCCCCGACTTCCTCGGCGGCTTTAGAAATCACCTGCCAGCGGTTTTTATCGGTAAGTGGCGTACGCTCTATGTGTTTGTGCACGTTTTCTATCATTACGATTGCACCATCCACCATGGCGCCAATGGCAATGGCTATCCCGCCAAGGGACATGATATTGGCGTTAATGCCTTGCCAATGCATGACAATGAAAGCCGACAAGATCCCAACCGGTAAACTTAACGCAATCACTAAAGATGAGCGAATATGGAATAAAAATAACGCACAAACGATGGCGACCACGATAAATTCTTCGGCCAACTTGGTCCAAAGGTTATCGACAGCGGCGTTGATCAACGTTGAACGATCGTAAGTGGTCACTATCTCGACCCCTTCCGGCAAGCCTAATTGCAGTTCGCTGAGTTTGGTTTTGACTTTAGCGATGACTTCGCTGGCATTCTCACCAAAGCGCATCACTACCACACCACCAACCGCTTCGCCTTCACCGTTAAGCTCGGAAATACCGCGGCGCATTTGCGGCCCTAAGCTAATATCGGCAATATCACCCAGTAACAACGGCGTGCCTTTATCTGTGACTTTCAGCGGAAGCGATTGGATATCTTCGATACTTGAGAGGTATCCCGTGGTGCGCACCATATGCTCGGCTTCGGCCACTTCAATCACCGAAGCCCCGCTTTCTTGGTTGCCGTTTTTAATGGCCATATTGACTTGTTGTAGCGTCAAGTTGTAGGCGCGCAATTTGGCGGGATCGATTTGCACTTGGTACTGCTTGACCATGCCGCCCACGGTGGCGATTTCCGACACGCCATCAACGGTTTGCAGCTCGTACTTTAAAAACCAGTCCTGCAAGCTACGTAGCTCAGCAAGATCATGTTGGCCGGTTTTATCTTGTAATACATAGCTAAAAATCCAACCTACACCAGTGGCATCAGGGCCAAGCGTGGGCTTGGCGCTGGCCGGCAGTTTAGGCGCAACTTGGCTTAAATATTCCAGCACGCGTGAACGCGCCCAGTACATGTCGGTGTCATCGTTAAAAATGATGTAAACATAGGAGTCACCAAAAAACGAGTAGCCGCGCACCGTTTCCGCGCCCGGCACCGCTAACATGGCTGTGGTGAGAGGGTAGGTCACCTGATCTTCCACGACCTGCGGCGCTTGTCCCGGATAGCTGGTTTTGATAATGACCTGCACATCGGAAAGATCGGGCAGGGCATCAACGGGGGTATTTTTAACGCTGTATAAACCACCTAACACCAAAAATACCGTGGCAACTAAGACTAAAAAACGGTTATGAATAGACCAGCGAATAATACTAGGGATCATAGTTTGCTCCCATTATCCACGACCTGGATTAAGCGAAATTCGCTGCCCTGTTTTTGCAGTAAAAATCGCACTGCTTGACCTTCGCTGAGCTGGGTTAAGTCAACCTTGTCATCCACGCTGAAATTCATTTCACCGGCTTCCCAGCCAAGCTCTGAAACGACTTGGTGGGCTAAGGTGATCATGCCAAAGTCTGCCATTAACATGGTGATCTTGCCTGCTACCCAAACTTCGCTTGGCGCACTGCTTTCGCTGAGTTTAAAGTCGGTAATTTCATAACCGCCTGCTGCGGTTTTTTGCATTTCAAATTCGATCCCTTGACCCGTTTCAACAGCGCTCAAGTCAAGACCTTCGCTGACACTAAAATCCATGATCATGCCGGGCCAGTCCCATTCTTTGACGGGTTGGTGATTGATGGTGAGCATCTTGTGCCCAGCCATGACGTTGGTGATTTCGCCTTTGGCCCAAACGCGTTTGGCAGCGACGTCGATGCCATTGATACGTGACAAATCGGCACTTTGGCTCGATTCTGAGTCCAGTAAGAAATGCGCTGAGGTAACGACGAGATCCTGCTCATTTAAACCAGCTAACACTTCGATTTGTTCGCCAGCCTCACGGCCCACTTCAATGCGCGCCGAGCGAAATTTACCCTGCCCTAGGGCCAGTACCACGCGGGTCATATCACCGGAGCGGATCACCGCGGAGCGTGGGATAGTCAATACGGCCTGCTGGGTTTTAGGCTGCAAGGTGATATTGGCAAACATATTAGGCTTTAAAGCAAAGTCTGGGTTGTCGAACCTTAAACGCATTCTTAAGGTGCGGGTTTTGGCATCTAAAATAGGGTAAACGTAATCCACTTCGCCTTGCCAAGTTTGGCCGGGGATGGCATCCAGGGTCATCACGGCTTGACTGCCTGCACTCACCCAATGAGCTTGGCGTTCAAACACTTCGCCGTCGACCCAAACTTGATCTATGGGGCCGGCGCTGATCACCGCTTGAGCGGGTGATAAATAGCCGCCTTCACGTATATTAAGGCTGGCAATAATGCCGCTGTCTAAGGCTTTTACTTGGATATTTTGCAGTGCTTTGCCACTGCGAACGATTTGTTTAATTTGTTCGCGATCAACGCCTAAGGTTACCAAGCGTTCGGTTGCGCCTTTTATTAAACCGCTGCGCTCGGTGCGATATGCATTGAGCAGCTCTTCTTGCGCTTTTACCAGATCCGGTGAATACAAGGTAAATAGCACGTCACCGCGCTCGACTCGCTCACCAATGGCATTGATATAGAGCTTTTCTACCCAGCCACTGACGCGCACATTGGTTTGCCAAAGACGGCTTTCATCAAACGCAACGTATCCCACGGTTTCGATTTGTGGGCTAAGAGGCGCCATTTTGGCGGCGGCGGTTTTTACGCCTAGGTTATTTTCAACCGCAGGGCTAATGGTGACGGTGCCTGGCGCATCATTACTTCCTGCTAGATCTTCGGCATAAACGGGTATTAAATCCATGCCCATGGGGGATTTGCCCGGTTTGTCACGTTTGTAATTGGGATCCATTGGCGCCACCCAATATAGTGGCTCATTGGATGCGGCCGATGATTGTTGGTGGTCTTGATGCCCTTGGGCTCCAAGCATTTGGTTAAGTAACGGCTGGCCTGCATCGCTGGCGACATAGCCAAGGGCAGCGCCGATAACTAAGGTGATGGTGGCAATACTAAAGGTCTTCATTTTATTATTTCTCACTTCATTCTGGCGCTGGGTTTGGCGATGTCAGGTTGCGCTACTTGATATTCAAACCCCTGTAATAAGGCCGCTAAATTGCTCTGACTAATATTGAGATCGGTAATTAAACGGGTTTGCTCTAGGCTTAAGGTCAGCTCAGTGCGCAGGGCGGCGATAACGTCGTTAAATTGCGCAGTATTATTTTCATAGCCTCGCTCTACCGCTTTAGTAGTTGCTTGTGCTTGCTTGAGCAGGGTGTTTTGGTATAACGCGATCCGCTCGGTGAGGTTATATTTGTCAACCAATAGGGAATGCACCTCAGCATTCATTTGGCGCAATAGTTGATCTCGCTGCAATTTAGCTGCACCGAGTTGATATTGCGCTGCGGCGTAATTGCGATCTTGGCGATTGTTGGTAAATAGCGGAATATCAATGGTGAGGTAAGCACTGACTAAGTCCGAAGCAGGCTTACCTCCCATGCCATTGGCTTGGCGATTGGCATACATAACCTCAACACCAAATTCAGGCTTATAGGCTTCATCGGCAATGGCGACTTGGGTTTCATTGCCAGCTATATTGCTATTGCTCATTTGCACCAATGGATGATGTTGCAATACGGCATAGAAATCATCACCTTGGCCAAATTGATTGAGTTTACGCTCTAGCTGCTGCCAACTTAAGGCATGGCTTGCTACAAATGGGCGTTCATCCTTAAGCCATTCAAGTCCTAGCCATTGTGATAACTGCGCCATTATTCGACTTTGCATTTGCTGGTTTGCCTGCAATTTTTCGTCTAACTGGCTAACTTGTAATTGTGCTTGCAATAAATCTTGGCTTTCACCTTTGCCGATGGCGTAGTTGGTGTTGATAAAGCCAAGCATTTCTAGCATTAGGCTGCGATTTTGTTTGAGAATGTCGGCGGCTTGCTGCTGATAGCCCAGCTCTAACCATAGTTTGGTGATGTTGTTGGCCACTTCTAATTCACGCGCGCCAAGTTGACGCTCGACGCCATCTGCTTGTTGATTTAGCTTTCGTTGTTGCAATGCTAAGGTATCACCGCGACTAAATTGTTGCATAAAGCCAATCGAGACATTGGTCATGGGATCATCATCAAAGCTAAAGCTGTCGGTAGGTAAGCCACCAATGCCCACTTTCATTTTCGGATCCATCAAGCTGGCACTGGCTACTCCGGTTTCTCTGAGTGCCATCGACTGAGTAAGTAATTGCTCACGCGTTGCGTCGCGATTAAGTGCAAATTCAATCAGTTGGTTAAGGCTAATCGTTGCCTTAGTACTTTCGATGGCCTGCGTTGTCGTGTTCGGCGCGGCCCAAATAGGAGATATCAACAACGCACTAGCACCTAAAGCCAATGCGATTAAAGATCGTTTTGTTTTCACGGTATTATCCAATTATCAAAAACATACGTTAAATCAAGCTGGTTTTGCTAACAGCACCAAGCTTAATGAGAGTCGTGATTTTTTGACTCGATTTACGTGTAGCTAGGCTCCACGGAAAAAGGCGTATTGGAATTAACTAATTGGAGGGCGATATAAAGAAGATGGACGTTCGATAACCGAGACACTGGCTTCGGTCGATAATTTACAACGGTATGGCTGACGTACCAATAATTGGGTTGTTGGCGATAGTAATCCTAGGTTGACACAAACGGCAGGGCAGCAACTACTGGCCATGAGTTTGTCACAATGAGGCTGGCTATTATCGTCAGTTGACTGAGCCATGCTGGTGTTTTGCGATGTTAAGGAATGGCAATCAACTTGATTGCTCGTCTCGCTAGCATCAGAATGATGAAGCTCTGCGGTTGGGGTAGATGTCATCATCATAGGCATGGATAGCATAGTGGCAGAAACCATACCCGACATAGCTAAGCTAGCCATGACGAACAATGAAATCCAAATTTTGTGTATGCGCGATAACAACATGACACAATCCCTAATGAATGAAGTGACAATTTAGCGGGTAATTCAAGTTTGTGTCAACCCTAGATAGGCCGTTAAGCTTGATTTAAGTGGCGAGAAAACGATGTAGCCTTTAATTGCTTCTCTCTATGCTTGAATAACCAAGCGATAAAATCTTGTTCAGGCATCGGCTTGGCAAAATAGTAACCTTGATAAATATGACAGCCCAGCTCAGCAAGTCGGGTTGCTTGGTCTAGTGTTTCAACGCCCTCGGCGATGACTTTTAATTGCATATTTCTGCCAATAGAAATAATCGATTCTGTTATTGCGGAATGATCGCTATCAACCAGCTCGTCAATAAAGGTCTTGTCGATTTTGAGTAAATCGAGCGGCAGCTCTTTTAAGTAAGCCATGGAGGAGTAGCCAGTACCAAAATCATCTAGGGCGATCTCAATACCAAAATTACGAATCAGTGATAGTTTTTGTATCGTGTCGGGGATATCAACCAGCAGCCCCGTTTCAGTCACTTCAAGCATCAAGCTATGGGGTGATAATCCATGAGTTTGAACTTTGCTAATGACGTCTTCGGCAAAATGCGGTAAGGCAAATTGCCAAGCAGAAACATTAATGGATAAGTGGCCTTGAAACGGAATGGAATTGGTTTGCCATTGCCTTAAGCTGATTAGAGACTGAGTAAATACCCACTCACCTATGCTGTGGATCAACCCAGTTTCTTCTGCTAGCGGAATAAACTTGGCGGGTGAAACAAAGCCAAATCGAGGAGAAAACCAACGCAGTAATACTTCGGTGCCAAATAATTGCCCTTTGCTGTCTAGCTGAGGTTGGAAATAAAGTGAGAGTTCTTCATTGGCGATGGCATTTTTGAGTGCTTGTTGCATTTCCATGCGTTCTTGAGCCACTATTTCTAAGCTATGTTCATACAACTTGAAGCGTCCTCTGCCACTACTCTTGGCTTTATGCAAGGCGAGCTCAGCGTGTCTTATCACATCCAATGCGCTTTCATTGGCTTTAGGGAACAGGCAAACGCCAAAGCTAGCGCCGATGTCTATTTTATGCTCACCTACTTGGAGCGGTCGATTCAGCACTTTTTCTAATTTGAACATGGCTTCGAAGAGTTGATCTTGGTTCAAACAAGGTTTACGGCTGATTAAGGCAAATTCATCACCACCTTGGCGCGCGATAAAAAAGTCGTGCAGGCAATGCTCAGATAGCAATTTTCCAATGCAGCGTAATATATTATCGCCTATGTCATGCCCTAATACGTCATTGATAGATTTGAAATGATCGAGATCCATCACCACGAGGAGCGCTTGGGTTTGATTGGTTTTGTGCTTATTGATCTGTTCGGTTAGATGATCGAGTAGTAAGGCCCGATTGGGTAAATGAGTCAGGTAATCTTCATACGCCATCTTTCTTATCTTATCTTGCGCTTCGTTACGCTGCATCTCACTGCCAGCTCGGGTGGAGAATATATCTAAGATATCCCGTAACCTTGCATCATCTTGCAATGGCTCGGTATGCATTAGCACCATATAGCCTTTGGCTATCCCCGTTTCATCCGTAATTTTGGTGCAAATATAACTTTCAACGCCCATTTTGCTAATCAAGGCATCGTTTGGGAATAGCTTTTGAGCGTGTTGAGGAAAATGGCAAATATTACTCCTATCAAGGTGTACACATGGGGAGTCAAGTAAGGGGTAAGAAAAGTTACCTATGATTTTTCCCTCTCCGATAACAGAGCAAGTACGGATAATTTGCGGATCTTGATTTTGAATAAACCCGATAAAACCGTATTTAGCGTTAAACAATTTTACTAAGTTGGTGATTAAATCATGATAAACATTGCCACCTTCCGATGAGGTGACGCCACAGGCGATATGGCGTATAGCTTGCATTTGCTGTTGCTCTGCGGTGACATCTGAGCACGACACCACAATTTGTTTTGCTTGGTTGTACTCACGGGTAATAAATACTCTAAAGGTTAAGATGGATTGCTTGCGACTGGCGGCAAAATAGGGGGTGGAAACCTCATTCATTGACATAGGTGGCAACTGCACCTTCTCTTGATGGCCTATATCGGTAATGACGTGTTTCTTATCGGGATAGAGCAAACATAAGAAATCAATAAAGTTAATTCTTTCCATCGATAGTGAGCGTTGCCAGAAATGATCGCATGCTTGATTCGATTCAATCACGGTGCCGTTGAGGTCTAAAATCATCAAGGCTGAGGGTGATTGATCTACTACTTGGGCCATCATATTGAGGTTTTTTTGTGCCATTAAGCGTTGGCGGCGTTCGGTGGTGAGCTTTATGGCTTGAGCCAAGATGCGCTGATTGGCTTTTTTAAAATCAATCGCCAAGCTAAAGCACATCAGCATGATTAAGATAACAAAGGAGAATCCCGATACATAAAAAAACTTAATCGTTCCAGCATCTATCATTACCCCCATCACTACGGTGGCTACTTGAGCGATGAGATAAATGCTAAAAAAGATCGCGACTCTGCGCTCTTTTCTTTGAAACAGATACCAGCTGCGAAAGCCCACCCAAGCCATTAGCAACCAATAAAAGCCATGTAACAGTTTGCCCCAGAGCGAGACTTTGCCTTCAATCAATGAGATTTGTAGTGACCATGGCACAGTAGCTTGAACATAATCAATAGCTTGGCTAAATCGAATAGTCAGTGGGTGACTGAAGTTAATGAAGAGGAACAAGGCGCTGATGATGCAAATTAAGAGTAAAAAAGGCTGCAGTATCTTTTGTCCTGTGTAGGTGGCGATAAAGACAAAATAAGAAGGGGTCATTATTAAAATAAAAAATAATTGCCAACGCAGTAACTCAATAGCTGGACTCAGCCCACTGGCTTGGAAGTATTGCAAGGTCAGTATTTGATACCCGCTAATGCAAAAGCAAATCCATGCAAAGTGGATAAAGGTTTTAGGCTTCTCTTTCAATAGGGCGACAAAGCCACTAAACAAAGCAGCAAAAAAACAGATCCCTGCACTGGTATAAAATAGCGCTGCTAGCAATGAATACTCCGTATCACTCGTTGTTCGACATCCTTATTGCTAGTTTAGTCAAAAACAAATCACTTAGAGTTAAATATTTAATTCCTGAGTTAACTTGCTTTATGGCGAGATAAACCTATGTGTGAAAGGCAAACCATTGCGATTCTTGGCTCACTAGGCATAATGCAGGCCATCAAACTCAAGTCACAATGAGATATCAAAATTTGGAATTACTTAATTTAACTTTGTTTGAGCAACCTTTACGGTTAGAAGCCTCAACCAATGGTGAACAGAAACTGTTTTGGCAGGGACAACTGGTGTCGGTGTTACAGCAGGATGTGACCTCTCGTTCTCAGCTAGTCCATAGGTTTGAGCTCAATGACCAAGGCGATAACCTTATCGTGGTTGAGCTGGAAGTGAGTCTCAGTTGGCAGCCGTTTAAACTGATCTACTGCTTAACCAGCAATGGTATGATTAAAGCCCAAGGTGAGCGCAGCGAAAAAGACATAGAGCAACAGCAGCCCACTCAGCCTATTATGGTTGAGAAAAAATGGAGCACCCTTGGCTTATTATCTTTAGGGTTTAAGTTGTTCAAAAGTGCAAAAATGATCAAAGTAGCCTTTGCGGGAGCCAGCCTTGCCGCCTACTCTTGGTTGTTTTCATTTCAATTTGCCTTGGCTTTGTTAGCCTGTTTGGTATTTCATGAATATGGCCACATCCGAGCGATGAAATATTTTGGTATGAAAACCAAAGGCATTTACTTAATTCCCTTTCTCGGGGGCTTGGCGCTAAGTGATGAAAAAATTAACACCCGTTGGCAAGATGTGGTGATTTCTATCATGGGGCCATTTTTCGGTCTGATCATGTCGCTGGTCTGCTTACTGGCCTATTGGCTTACGGGCAATCTCTTTTTTGCCGGGTTAGCGGCATTTAATGCGCTCCTTAATTTATTTAACTTACTGCCTGTGTTGCCATTAGACGGTGGTCATATCTTGAAAAGCATCAGCTTTTCCATGAATAGCGTAACCGGCCTGCTGGCCTGTGTGGTGGGCGCTGGACTTGGTGTTTGGGTAAGTTATCACTTCGGCCTCGCGTTACTTGGCTTTTTACTCTTGATTGGCTCCATTGAAATACTAATGGAATGGAAAATGCGCCATCAAAGCCATCTACTGCCATTAAACCGTTACGCTCAATGGGTTTCTTTGATTTGGTATGTGGCTACGGTAGCAAGCTTTGTGGCTATTATTTGGTACTTAGCCGGCACAGGTGATGCCATGCTAGGATTGCCTTTAAAAATCTTGGGGAGTTAGTCTCGCTTTTTTGGGGCAGGGTTTAGCCCCTTTTATAAAGCCACTTTTAATGTGGCTAATAGGAATGATACATGGCAATTGGTGCAACGATTATCAAGGCAAGATTACAGCTTGCCAATATGGACTCTCATTTATATCAAGACTACAACTTAACCTTGGCCCAACATCCTTCGGAAAACGCCCAGCGTTTGATGGTTAGGTTGCTGGCATTTGCTTTACAAGCAAGGGAAAACCTCTCCTTTACCAAGGGGTTATGTGCTGATGATGAGCCGGAGTTATGGGCTAAGTCCCTCACTGATGAAATTGAGCTCTGGGTTGAGCTAGGGACGCCAGAAGAAAAACGCTTGAAAAAGGCCTGCGCTAGAGCCAAACAAGTGGTGCTTTATACCTATGGTGGTGGTAGCGCCGATATTTGGTGGCAACAAAATCATAAGCAACTGGCGAAGCTGAACAAGTTGGTTGTTTATAATCTTGCCTATGAGCAAACCCAAGCCCTCGCCGAGTTGTACCAAAAAGCCATGGATATACAGGTGTCGGTACAAGATGGTGAAGTGTTGGTCAGCTCCGAGTTAGGAACGGTCACCCTATCGCCACAATTACTCCAAGGCGATCAGTAAATACTGTTTTCTTGACTGGTCAGGCCGGTTTCACTGGCCCCCAGTAACTGTATTATTTGCTGTAATACCCGATGTTTTTGATTGACCCATCGGGTATAGGTGAGGGGATACAGGGTTAAACCTGCACGTTGAAATATTTGGTAACGGCTGAGATGGTAATAGTCTTGTGATTCGCCGGGATAGCCAATTAAGTCAATGGCTAAGGTTTTATCGCCGTATTCACACATTAAATCTAGCTCAGCCCCTGCAATAGGGTAGTTTTTCCACGTGTTGATCCCATTTAGTGTTAATAAGCGCGATACCTCGGCCTGAAAAGCATCAAAGTCAGTGTTGTCATCCAAAGAGTATTGATGATTGCGCTCAATACTGTGCACATATTCAAATAATAATGATTGTGATGGCAAACGATGGGGACGACTCGATAAAAAGACATATTGCTCATCACGGGCGCGCGTAACCGCAACATTAAACACATCGCTGCGGTTGATATAACGAAATTGATGGCCACTGCTTTGCTCATCGACACACATGCTTAGCAACATGATATCGCGCTCTTCGCCTTGGAAGCCGTATGCGGTTTCAATTTTGATCCGGTGATTTTTGATTTGGTCGGGCGTGGCATATTTAGTAACTAACTTTTGCAGCAGCAAGGTTTGCTCGCGAAATGGCGACAAAATACCTATGCTAGAGTTCAGTCCCATCGCGCTTTGTAGGTGTAGCTTAGTTTGCAGAAACGCCATCACTGCCAGTGCTTCTTGCTGGTTTTTGCCGTTTTTATATTGCCCTTGGCAAGGCATGATCGACAAGGGATAGTCGGGGGTGTTGCCCGGTTTATGGCGCATGATTTTGAGCCGCTGGTGGTAAAACTTACGGTTACTAAAATCAATTAGGGCACTTTTACTGCGAAAGTGTTCATCTAAGACAACAATCGCCTGTTGCTGCTTAATGTGACGATTTGCGAGATCTAACACACTGACATTGCGATAGTCGAATTCGTTGGTTTGACTCACGAGATCATAACGCGCTTGCAGTTTCGCTTGTTTGTCTTTGGATAAAAACGAGATAAACCTAAGTTGTTTATCATCGCCGACAATGACCACGTGTTTGGCGCGGTAAATCGCAGGCAAGGTGCTGGCTATATCACATTGGCTGGCTTCGTCGATGATCACCAAATCAAATAGCTCTGCTTTTAATGGGAGGCTTCGATGTAGGTCTCCTAAGGTGCCAAGCCAGACCGGCATGGCCTTGAGCAAAATATTGTAATCGATCGAATCAAAGCGGCTGGCTTGTTCACTTGAGTTTGTGGCGTTGATGGCCTCTCTAAAGCGACTAAGCTGGGCTCGATGATTATGTAATACATGGTGCAACCGGCGACGGCGGCTATCACTAATATAATGGCCAAGGGCAAGGTGGCGAATACGTTGTTGTTTGGTGATTTCAGCAAACACGTCAAACAATATGTCTTGATTTAATGTGGCCCGTTTGGCCCACCAAGCATTGAAACGGTTCCACAAGGAGTCGTGCTGTTGGGCTTTCCAAGTGTGCATGCCATAACGAATGGCTTTTTGACAGCGCTTGGCAAACTGTTTTTCTAAGCGCTGCATTTTGAGTTTTTGCTTGAGCAAACTCTCACTGGAGTGCTTTTTCGTTGGCGTATCTTGTTGGGTCAGATAACCACTGAGTAAATCTTTAAGATAGCGCTTTAATTTTTTATGGTAGCTAGCATCGCCTACGCGCACGACAAAATCTTGCTGTCCTAGCATAGATTCTATCTTGTCGCCGACAATGTTCACGCTTTCATTGTTTTGCCCTACTACTAAGACAGACTCCCCCTGCAGGTAACGCTCTAAGGCGAGGCAAGCGATGGTATAAGATTTCCCTGTGCCCGGAGGGCCCACTATCTGACTAACGGGAAAACGTGCCGCATTGATCAGAGCTTGGCGCTGTGCATGACTGAGTAATGCAGGAATATTATCGGGATCAGCGGCGGTTAAACCACTAAGATATTCTCGCCCAGTGGCGGGGGATACCGTTGACTTTTGACGCTGAACCGAAGCGGTTTGCTCTATGCCCGTTAATAACATATTGACCGACTGCGGCAGGTATGAAGAAACCGCCATGGCTTTGAGATCATGCAAAATGCCGCGCGATGCCAGTGAATATTTGACTAAGGTGATCGCCGATGCCGAGATCAGACTATACTTGTCATCTTGGCTATGAAGCTGCTTAGCTTCGATGTCGTCTTCACTGCTCAGGTTGGGGTAATGATAAAGCTCAAGACAATTTATCTTATCACTGAGTGAGCTGAGCCAATGGCTTAGCTTAGCAACATCCAACTCGGTGATGCCTTGGCTGATAAACTCTGGCTCGTTAGGTTGCTTGCCTTCCGCCAGAGTCCAGCGTAGTAAGGGCCAATTAACGATTGGCTTACTTTTATCAATAGTGAGGTAGTACTCATTATTATCCATACTGACTTGGGCATGGTAATAGAGTAGCGGCGCACAAACTTTACGTTTACCTGGATAGCTCGACGGTAATTTACCGAGTAAGAAAAAGCTGCAGTAGAGTAGGGTTTTCTCTCTTTGGTAGATGTTTTGTGCTTGATACAAGGCTTCACCGTAGCTTTTCGCTAGGGGGAGGCGAGGTATGTCATTACTCACGAGTGACTCGCGCCCTTGCATAAAGCGGGTGAATTCACAATCTCGATGATAAACATTAAATAGAGTTAAATCTCGATTATCCGCTTGATAACAAGCGCGATAATAACGAATGAGATTACGACAACTCCGGTCTAGCATACATTTCCCTGAGACAGATAACTTGCCAAGCGAGCACCTTGCTCATTCTGCAATGCTGGCGTTAAAAGTAAAGTGACTAACGATTAAAGTTTGAACTCGGTGAAGCCTGTTTAGACGAACATTTGAGTCAGCAGGCTAACATAGCAACTTATACTGTGAGGGAAAACTTAATTATTGTTTATATTTAGGCTCGCAGCCTAAACTGGATTGTTTATATTTAGGCTGCGAGCCTAAACTGGATTGTTTATATTTAGGCTGCGAGCCTAAATTAGATTGTTTATATTTAGGCTGCGAGCCTAAATTGGATTGTTTACGTTTAGGTCAGCACTGAGGTTAGCTGACCTAAACGTAGCGTCGACTAACCTAGCTTGTGCCAAAGGCGCTCAAACTCGCGCTGAAAGGCATTAACCAATTTGGGATTATCCGTGGTGGCTATATTCTCTTGATTATATTTAGAGGCGCTGCGGGTCCAGTTAAAGCTACCATTAAGCAGCACTTTTTGGTCAAACAAGGCAAATTTATGGTGCATGTGGTGTTCGGTTCTATCTACCACCACAGGTATGCCGCTATCACTTAAGCGATAAACATCTGAGCCTTTGTCATTGCGTTTATCATTGTCGGAAATGATGCGCACGGCAATGCCGCGTTGATGGGCTTGTAAAATAGCGTCGGTGATTTCATTACAAGAAATCGTAAACACGCAAATATCTATGCTATGGCGTGCCTGCTGGCATAAGCTGACAATGCGGTTAAGGCAATCACTGCCGGGACTAAAGCAAGCATCGGCCACTATGCTGGGCTGCTGGCTATTTTTATCTAAGGTTTTCACCACATTTTCGAGCCATTTGATGGCGCGAAATTGCTGTTCATCAAATTCATTGTTTGCCAACAGCAAGGCAAAGGCTTTATTGCGGATAAAGCTGATGCTGTCGGGCTGGGTTTGTAAGCTTTGAGTTAACTCGGCCAAGGCGTGCTTTTCATCCCTGTCGAGTTTGTTGTCCTCAAGGCTGGCGAGCAGTATTTGCTCTATTTGTTGTTGATCCATCAATTATTCCTTCACATGCTTGGGCTTTTTGCTGATGCTCACCTGAGTTTTACCGGTTTCCGTGGTACTGCGCTTAAAGCGATAACGGGTTTGGCTTAAGGTATCGTTAATACTGTTAAGGTTGGCATTCATATCCAGTAGTTGAGACACGGCTTTTAGGGTCATATCGCCATCACCACCAAGGGTCTTATGTTTAACAAAGTCAGCTTTAATTTGTTGCCAACGCTGGCTTTGTTCTGGGGTCATGTTACCGCGCAGCTCGGCCAATTTGAGCAGGTTCTCCTCCGCCCCCGCGGCGAGCATTTGCGCTTCACCTAGGTAGTGATCTTCAATCAACTGCATCAGCTCGGCATCATTCATCACCGAAGATACCTTCTCGGCCATCTTGTTCATGTTGCGATAACTGCCTTGCAGCTTAAATGGCGGCTCGGTGCGGTATTTGTCTGCTTGAGCAGCAGACGCAATATAGCTTTGGTTAACCGCGAGCACCACTTGCTGGATTTGCAGTAACTTAGCTAACACACCGGTGATTTCATTGAGCTCAGCGCCGCTGTAACCATGCTCAAGTTCACTGCTATCCACTTGGTTGCCTTTGGCAAGTTCAACCAGTTTATAGAAGTCTTGCTGTGAGCGAGTAGCAAGTGGCGCGAGTACTGGATTTGAGGTCATGCCGTTTTCAAGGTAACTCAAGGCGAAGGCTTCATCCATGCCGCCTAAGATATCACCTAGGTTATAAATATCGGCACGGTTAGCCAGCATGTCGGGGATTTGAAACGCTTCGCCCGATTCGGTGTAAGGGTTACCCGCCATGATCACGCAGAATTTTTTGCCACGTAAATCATAGGTTTTTGGTTGGCCTTGCCAGATACCTTCAATCCGTCTGGTGCCGTCACACAGCGAAATGAATTTTTGCAAAAATTCAGGGTTGGTGTGCTGAATATCATCCAGATACAGCATCACGTTGTTACCCATTTCTAAGCCTAAGTTGAGTTTAAGTAACTCGGCTTTCGCGGTGGCGTTGGGTGCCTGCTCGGGATCGAGTGAATCCACCACATGACCGATGGACGGACAGTTGATTTTCATGAAAATCAATCCCAACCGGCTGGCAATGTATTCCATCAGGGTGGTTTTACCATAACCCGGTGGCGAGATAAGCATCAACAAGCCCATTAAATCGGTGCGTTTACTTTCGCCGACGGTGCCCATTTGCTTGGCTAAGTTATCACCTATGATGGGTAAATAGGCATCATTGATTAACTTGTTACGCACAAAAGAAGATAGCGGTCTTGGCTTAAACTCATTGAGGCGCAGCTGCGCTTTTTGCTTTTGCGTGACTTGGTTACGCACCGCTAAAAACTCGGCATAGCCGGGCAACACGCTTTGCTGGTGATGCTCAAGGCGTTGTAAAAAGTCGTCCAGTGAGATATCTAATTTGCGATCTTTGATGCGGCTGTGTTGCCCCATCAAACCATCCACCTGAAATTCAAGTTCTACTTCGTGAACGCGGCGGCTGAGTCGGCCCTCACCGTTAATCAGGGCAATGGCCTCTGGAATATAGGCTTGCCATTTGGCCATCGCTTTATTACTGACTAAGGCTTGCAGCCAAGCTTGAGTCAGAGCCCAGCGCTGCCCTATCTTGCCTTTGAGTTTTTCCAAGCTATGTTGGTAGGAGTGCCAAGACTCGGTGTCCATGGCGCGCCGTAACTCTTGCGCCAGATGATCGGCGTATTTGCTGGTGGCAAATACAACCGGCTCTTTGGCCAGCTCTTGCACTAGATAACGCGCACTGAGATTGATCGACGTGGCATCCAAGGGTAACTCGGTTTCCTTGGCAAAGGCGTGTTGAGCTTGTGTTATTTCTTGCTCAAGTAAATGCCGGGCGTCACTGGAATTAAAGATGGATTCCATTCTAAGTGCTGACTTGGCGCGCTCTGGCCAAGTTTGCATTTGCTCTTGCTGTTGGCAGTTAGCCCAAAAAATAGCGCCAAAGCCTCTACTTAATGGTGGGAATTTGAGCACGTCGGCTTGGCTTAACGCGGGCAACAGTTGGCTCAATATTAGGCTGGCATCATGATCATGAATACCCCGCTCATAGCCTTCTTTATAACGTGGCGCGGCAAAATCGCGTACCAGTTGGTTTAATTGGGCTTGATCGGTTTGTGCTAATCGCAGCTGCTCTTGAGTTAGGCCCGCTTCATTGCGCTCGGCGCAATCGAGAATTTGTTTAACTAGGTATTCTGCGCGATAAACCTGTTTGGTTTCCGACTCAATTTCTTGGCTCCAAAACGCGTTTAGTCGGTTCAGCTCGGGGTCGCTGGCGACATCAAAATAGTCGGTTCCCGTTAAGTGGAAAACTAATTGCTCGCCCTTAGGTAGCAAGGTGAGATCCAGCTCTTGAGTGTTAACGGTAAACTTATGGCGTGGGCCGAGTTTAATGACGTTACCACCGTCTTCAAAGATCTCGCTTTTATCGCGCAGCGAGCGAATGGCTTGGTCTTTACTGTTTTTAAACTTGGCTTCGATGTCATCGGCCTTCACCGAGTCATCTATCTCGCGCAGCTGCGCCACTAAATCGTAAATTTTTAGGGCGAGGGCATCGGAAGCAAAAAAGGTATTGAGCTGCTCTAGCTCGCTAAACTTTTGCACCCGACGCGTGATGCTGGCTAAGATCCGCTCGGCCGCATCTTTTAGCGTGCTGGCCTTACGCTGGCGGGCTTCAACCATACGCTGTCGATGACTTTCAAAGCTCTCAATAACTTCTTCGCGCTTGGTCAGAATGTCGGCTAGAAATTCTTCTTGCTCGCTAAATTGGCTTTCTAACTCTTCGAGTTGCACCAATAAGCGTGATAATTGCTCATCCGCTTTTTCGGGTGTATTCGCTAAGCCGAGGGCATTAGTTATGCTTTGACTAAACAGCTTAAATTGGGCAGAAAACTGCGCTAAGGATTCGGCGCTGCCTAGGCTTTGCTTTTTATGTTTGGCGTTGGCCTTGGTTTGGTTTAAACGGCCATAAATTTCTGAAATCGTATCTATGATGCGGGTGCGCACCGTTGCATCATTCACCTTTAGGGTAGCCATTAGCTCGGATAATAAATCCAGCCCGGCAGCCATTTGCTCAAGTTGCTCGGCAACGGGCTCAAGCTCGGCCACCGACACGACTTTTTCTAACTCATTGTTTAAGTTAACGAGTTTGTCGTTATAAGGTGCCAGTGAAGACTCTTTGGCAAGAAACTCCACGGTTTTTTGGCTAAGGCTTGCTTCTGCTTGCTCCAGCTTTTTGCCCATCTCAGCCAACGGCTCGGCGTCCATATAACGCATGGTTTTGATGGTGAGCAAATGGCCTTTTTGTTTGCGAATGGCATCGAGGCCGCCAACAAAATTTTCTGGAGTTTGCCAAGAGTCGGGCGTAATGCTAGATAGGATCTTATTTTGCTGCTGCTGAGCTTGCTGTAGTGCTTGGCGCGCTTGCTGGCGGATGGTTTCTACTTTTTCAAACTCATCTAACACCAACTCAGCAGTGGCTGAAATTTGGCGTAGCAGGTCTTCGATGCCATCGACTTGCTTGGCCGCCATCCAATGATAGCTATCAAACATGCGATTGACGCTTTTTATCAATTCGCCGTAGAGCTTGGTTGAAACGCTTTGATTGTTAATGGCTTTAACTGTGCTAAATAATTCCGAGATACCTCGTACCAGTTCGGCATTACCTATCTTGCCGTAAAAGCTTTGCTTGGTTGGCTGGGCGCTGGCGTATTCGTCGGAGCAAAATGGTGTTTGCCAAATTTGCATCGGATGTACACGAGTTGGCTCATCTTCGGCATAAAATAACACCACGCGGCCATCATTTAGGGCGGCGTAGCCATGACCAAATAAAGGGTTTTCTAGGCTTTTATTGATCAGGTTATAGGCATACAGGCCAACCTTGCCTTCGACAGGCTCATAAAAGACATAAAGTACGTCTTCGCCGTTGGGGCTTTTGATGGTTTGGCGATATTCTAGGCCAGTTATATCATCATCGAAGGTTTTGTATTCGCCGTTTTGCAGGTAATAACCGCCGGGGAAAATGACGCCATGATTTTCAGGTAATTGGCGACAGGCATGGCCAATATTGTCAATACGGACCACGGTTTCCGTATTGCGGTTAAATACTAAGTAACGCCACTTTTCTTCGCGATAAGGCAGTATTTTTAACAGAATCAGCGAGCCGACTTCGGCATATAAAAAGCGGGCATCATCAAGAGATTGATTGTCGTCCTCAACATCTTCGGCGTAAATACCCAGACCTGAATCGGTATTGTTTTCAATCTTGATGGTCAGATCACCTTGGGTGGTTTCCACAAACAAGGTGTCTAAAATATTCATGTGGGGGAAACGGCCCGCCACTTCGTTTTCACGGCTACATTCGCGCCACTCAAAGTCATATTGAGCGGGCGGGATAAGGTCACGCTCGCCGCGATTATCTATGTATTCTAGGGTTTTACCATCGCTACTTATGCTCCAGCGAAAAACCCTGACATCAGACATTTTCAAACCAATTTGGAAGCTGGCTAAGAGTTTGCCATCACGTATGGTGAGTCTGAGTAGGCGAGCTTCTTTGTAATAGGTATAAAGCTCGGTGAAATCTTGGTCAAATCTGGGGTTGTCTAAAAAGCTACCTGAGATGGGCTCATGGTGCATCTCATAACCGGCGTCGGTCTGGTTGAGCTTGTAGAGTCCAAAGACGTCGGATATTTTTATTTCTTGTTTCAGGCCAATGAAAACATTGTAGCCAAATAGCAAGTAATCGCCTGCGCATACAATATCGCGGGCTTGGCAGTTGTTTTCGGTGCGAACTCGTACTCGGCCAAGTACGTGCATATCTTCGCGGCCAAATTCTTTCAGTCTGGCTTGATTGAGTTTTTGGGTCTTTTGCTCTAGCTCTGTACCTTGTTGATTAAGGCGAGCGCGAATGACTTGGTAGGCACCGCCTTCGGCAACGGCGGCAAGATCTTGTTCATTCTCTGCAACAGTGTGATCCGACATCATGCATCCTTTCTTTTGTGCCCTTTACATTAGTGCCGACTTGAAAGCTCAAGTCGGCAGACAAACAATCGCAACCTAAGCGTCTTTAGACTCAGTGGTTGCTTGGTTTGCTTTGGCTTTTTCGTTTAATAAGCCACCTAACACATCAGATGAGTTTTGCTTTGCTGTTTGCTCTGGTGATACTTGTGATGGTTCTTCACCGCCAATGAATTTATTCAGCAATGCCGCAACCGAAGGCGTTTTACCGACCAGACCATTGATGGATTTACCGACCGTCAGGGCTTTACTTAATGAGTTAAAGTAATCGCCTTGGCCGCCCACAATGTCGATGTTGGCTTTTTCAAGAGCTGAAGACAGTACTTGAGCTTGCTGCACTGCAACGTCTTTATTAACGCTAATGGCTTGCATAGCTTGCTCAAAGTCTTTTTCAAGCTGCATACGGAACTCTTCGTGCTCGCGAGCCTCTTTGGACATGGTTGCCATGGCACTGAATTTCTCAACCAGGCCTTGTGCTTCGGCGTGGAATTTCGCACTTAACACGTCTGCTTCCGCCATACCTTGCTCTTTATCACCTTTGGCTTGCGCAGACAGTTTCTGTGCCAGTACTTCGGCTTCTGCGACACCTAGCTCGCGAGAAGCAAGGGCTTTGGCCAAGCCAATGTCTTTATCACCTTTGGCTTGCGCGCTGAGTTTCTCAGCCAATACCATGGCCTGAGTAAGGCCGATATCTTTGTCACCTTGCGCTTGTGCACTGAGTTTTTCTGCCAATACTTTCGCTTCCGCAAGGCCATCTTTTTCTTTGGCACTGGCGTTGGCTTCCAGTACGCGCGCTTTCGCTAGGCCGACTTGCTCATCACCTTGAGCACGAGCGATTAAGGTTTCTTGCTCAACCTTAGCTTTGGCTAAGCCTTCTTTCTCTAGGGCATCGGCTAGGGCTTCTTTCACACGCGCTTCAGCCAAACCAGGCGCTGAGTTTTCAGCCTCGAGACCTTCGGCCATTTTCTTCATGGCATCGGCATTTTTCGCTGCGGCTTCGAGGTCGGCTTGGGCCATGGTCATGATTTTTTGCGCTTCGTGACGGGCTTTAATTTCATCGGCTTCGGCTTGTTTAACCTGTTTCACTAGCTCTTCTTGAGCTTGCGCTTCGGCCTGCAGAATAACAACCTGACGATTACGATCGGCTTCAGACACTTCACGTACTTCTTTAATGCGCTCTTCTTCTTCTGCCACGGTTTTCTCAACCGCGATACGCTCACGTACTACGTTGGCGATTTCTTTCTTCTCAACTTCGAGGGCGCGCTCTTTCTCTATGGTTTGCAGCGCGACTTCACGCTCGCGTGAGACCACTTCAAGATCCTTAGCGCGTTGCACTCGCTCTTGCTCCACGCCGATGGCGCGTTCGCGGTTTTGCTGTGAAACTTCAATTTCACGTAATTTATTTTCTTCTTGAATGGCAATATTTTGTTCGGTTTGAATACGTGCTGATTCGGCCTTGAGGCGCTCTTCTTCTTCCACCTTAAGCTGTTCAGACTTCTCGCGCGCTTTAATGTTGGCGACTTCACGCTCTTGTTTCGCTCGCGCTTCTTTCTCTTGGCGATCAAGCACTAGTAAATGCTCAATGGTTTCAACGTTTTTCTTCTTGATGGCGCGCTCTTCATCGCGAATGTATTCGTTGGTTTTGACGTTTTCTCTTGAAGTGACTTCAGTGATTTTACGAATACCTTCCGAGTCCATGATGTTGTTTGGATCGAGGGCTGATTTCGGCGTTTGCTCTAGATAATCAATGGCGACGTCTTCCAGCGCATAACCGTTTAAGTCATTACCTATGGTTTTAACAATTTCATCACGGAAAAATGCTCGCTCTTCAAATAGTTGCAAGAACTCCATTTTTTTACCTACGGTTTTCAAGGCTTCTGAGAATTTGGCATTAAATAGCTCGTTCACTGCATCTTTATCGGAAGCGCGATCGGCACCGATGGATTTAGCAACTTTTAGCACATCTTCCGCTGTTTCGTTAACCCGTAAATAAAAGGCAACGGTAATGTCGGCGCGCATGTTGTCTAAACAGATAAGGCCATCTTTACCTCGGCGATCTATTTCAAGCGTAATCAATGAAATACGCATTTTTTCCATCTTGTGGATCACGGGGATCACAAGAGCACCGGTAAAGCGTACCTTAGGAATGGCTTGTGTGGTGTTGACGATTAAGGCGGTACCTTGTGGCACCTTGATGTAAAACGCTTTGACTAATAAAGCAAAGCCTAACAAAATCCCGAAGCCAATGCCGACGATGATCAATATGGTAGTGATATCTAACATAGTTTTTCCCTAAAACAATGATTACAAATGGGCTGTGACAATGTAGGAATCTTGCTCTCGCAAGTATTCCACCAGTAACACTGAGTCGCCACGATTAAGTTGATTGGGTTGGTGTGCTCTGATTTTTATAATGATTCCTGCGCCGCCATCATTGAAGTTGGCTTCACCAAAACTATCGGTGACGCTGGTACTTCGAACAATGGCCACTTGACCGACAAGATCTTGCTTACTTAACACTTCTTGATCGCGAAACACCTTGCGTAACGGCTTAACGCATTGACTGGCAATGACATCACCGATTAATAGGCTGAATAACATGGCGATAGCACCTAAGCCGTAGTAAGCCAAACCGGGTTCAACAAGTTGGTTAAGTTGGTTTTGGATAATTAAGCTAACTACCCAAGAAAAATAAAACAGTAAAGACAACGCGATGGTGACGGGCACGCCATCTAGTTTGAGCTTTGCCATCAAGCCCGAAAAATCTAAGAATGAGTCGTCGACGTCAAAGTCGAGCATCTCGATTTCTGTCATACCGATGACAGTCGCGAGCCAATAAAGCGAAAAAAGCAGCACAAAGGCGGTAAAGATGGCAGTTGGAAAACTGAATGCAAGATTTAAAAACATGCTCATTATCTAATCCTTACCTCGGATAAAAAAATTTTTATGCTAAAGATGATCAACTAATCAAAAATAAATGCTTGTTTATATCAGCTATGTATAGCTGGCGCAATTACGTGTTTGACTTTTAGTTGTCGTTTTTATGGCGATCCCATAGTCATCACAATCTTTACAACCAGTTGTTCTTTCTAGTTGATTATTCTTTTTACTAATTAACGAAAGTTAATCCTATAAACACCGGATATTTACTAATGGGGTTATAAGATGAGCTCAACTTCATCAAGGTTGCTGCTTTTTTACTTGAACTAAAACGTAAAGGGTAAAAGTGAGCAATAAAGGAGCGTTATGAAATCTTATTCGTCTTATGTGCAAGTACTGCGTCAGAGTCAATCTGGTGGTGGTTTTCAGGCCGTGCTAAGAAGCCTTGTTTTAGTGTCTTTATTTGTCTTAGCACTGCCACTTTTAGTTTTGCTACTCGGCTTGCAGCTGTTCATGGGAGTTGTTTTGTTGTGTATTACTGCTGTCCGCGGAGCTAAGCGGCCAAGTAAAGACAAAGTGGTATGGAGTAATGGCGAGAAGGTCATCAACCCCATGTAATGATTAGTTTGTTGTGTGTTTGAATTTGTTTTTGCGTTAATTGTTTTTAGTTCTACTTGTATATCCTGTTTCTATTGTGCTTGTCACCATCCCCTTTGCCCAACCTCTGCGTTGGGCTTTTTTTTGCTTGCTCTGCTCAATTTATTTTGTGTGTTCTCTAATTTGTAAGCAAAGTGCTTGTCAACTGCTATGCCCTTTGCCCAACCTAAGGGTTGGGCTTTTTGTGTGCGCTCTACTCACTCTAAGCGTTGGTTTTTTCTCGGCTAATCGATAAAGCAAATACAAGACGGGGCGTTAACTTCATAAGCCGTGTCGGTCAGGGTTAAATGGCCTGTATCAGGATCCCTTAACAGTAAATTAATGGAATTACTTTGCTGGTTAGCGACCACTAATGAACACTGATCTGGACTGATGGCAAAATGACGAGGAAACTTGCCGCCACTTGGACAGCTTGCCATGTATTTAAGTTGCAGCAGAGTTGGCTCTACGCTAAAGCAACTAATTGAATCGTCACCGCGATTACTGACATATAAAAATTTCCCCGCGCTATCTAAGGCGATTTCTGCAGGGTAGTTAAGGGTATCTGTGTCGGTGGCGGCTAAGGTTTCTATCAAAGCTAATTCGCCAGCTTCAGAAATGCTGAGTTGGCTGATGCTGTTATTGAGTTCATTGGCAACATAAAGGTAGGCTCCACTTGGGTGAAACGCACAATGGCGTGGTCCGCTTCCCGCGGGCATGTTAAAGCTTGCCACCTTTTGTAACCCTTGGTTTTGGTCAAAACCATAGGTGGTTAAGGTATCACAGCCTAAGTCTGCAACCACAATCCAAGCGCCATTCGGTGATATGCTTGCGCTGTGTATATGGGCTTGGCTTTGCCGCTCTGAAATGATACTCGAACCATGATGTTGAAACAGTTGCGCAGCCTTATCGAGTGGGGTTTGGCCTAAGATGTTAAAGTAAGCAAGATTACCGCCACTGTAGTTTGAGCAAACTAGGCCAAGTTTATGTAAGGCTAAATGGCAAGGATGGCTGCCTTGGCTTAGCTGTTGCGCGATAAGTTTAGGCTGTAGCGGTTGGCTTAAATCAAACTGAGCGATCCAACCACTGGCTTGATCAGCGGCGGTATCAATTTCGCTCACGGCGAATAACTGTTGATTTGGCTTATCAAAATGTAAATAACTGGCGCTTGCTATCGAGTCAACAGTGGTCTGTGGCTGTAGCTGCCATTGCTCATTAATTTGGCACAGTTTGATCCCGTGAATACTGGGTTGATTGGCTAAGTTATAACTGCCAACGTAAATTAACATTATTGCTCTCTCAAGATCTGGTGTTCTTTAATTCAATGGTAATTGAACGAGGAATTGTGTCCCTTTTCCTTGTTCACTTTCTACCGAGATATCACCGCCGTGTTGCTCGATGATGGCATGACTGATAGACAAGCCCAGTCCCGTGCCTTTACCTACCTCTTTGGTCGTGAAGAAAGGATCAAATATCCTGTCTATCGCATCGCTTGGGATCCCCGAGCCGCTATCATAGACTTCGATTAACAGTCGACGGTCTTTTTGAAAGGCTTTAATCCCAACCACTTTTACTTCGCTATTTTCTACGGCATCGCGGGCATTAACGAGAAGATTTAACAGTACTTGCTCGATTTGAACCTTGTTGCATTTTATTTGCGGCAAGGCTGGGGCTATATTTTCTCTGACTTCAATATTCTTGCTGGTAAATTGGCGTTTTAGAAACATTAAGCTGCTTTTTATTAGCTCCTCAGAACTGATACTTTGATGCTCATCGTGAGCCGAATCACGGCCAAAGCAACGTAGCTGCTTAATGATACTTTGTGCCCTGTCGACTTGCTGCATAATGTCGGTGAACGATTTGACCACGCGATTGGTTTTATTTTGGGCAAGGAATTCGGGGCCCATTTCAGCGTTCATGCTGATGACTTGCAAGGGCTGGTTAAGCTCATGGGCAATACCGGTTGCCATTTCACCTAACGAAGCTAATTTAGTCGAATGCACTAATTGTGATTGTGTGTTGGCAATCTCTTTGTTTTTTAGTCGTAATTCTTCATTTTTCATCTCTAGCTCGTGCTTTTTACGCTCAACTTGTCTGGCAAAGTAGAAAGAAAATGAAAGTAAGAAGGAAATGCATAAACCAAAGGTTAATACCATGGCGGGCAATAGGCTTTTGCTTCTCGATAACACAGATTGAGAAGGCCAGTTATAGATTTCCCATTGGCGGCCAAATACAGGCAGTTTAGTTTGTAACATGTTTTGGTCGACGCGAGTATTTTCTGGGACTTGTTGATAAACAATTTGGCCCGCTTCCATCATGGTTATCGGCGTATCAAAATGACCCGTTTCAAGGATCACGCTCATCAATTGATTAAAGCTAAAGATACCGATGAGATAACCATCAAATTCGCCCTTGGGGAAAAGCGGAAGAACCACCACAAAGCCTTTGCCGTCTTGGGCTAGCTCTAAGCTTTGTGAAATCGCAACGGTTTGGCTTTGTTTGGCTTGAGCCAAGGCATTATTGTGGTATTGGCTCACTTCACTAAGCAATTTTTTTACTTCGCTGACCTGCCTGATGGGAGCAACCCACTGGATTTGATTGTATTTATCGACCCAAGCTAAGCTGTGATAGGCCTGCTCGTAAGTCATAAAATTCATCGCATCAAACAGCCATTGATCGAACGGGGTTCCGTTGTTGTATTCCCAGCGCTTTGCCATGCGTTTTAAAGATTGCACTTGCTCGGTGAGCTGCACCTTGATGACTTTGGCAATGTTGTGGCTTTGGCTGGCCACTTCCGAACCAATAACTTGATTTTCGTAGCGTTTAAGATAGTGCCATGAACCAACAGAGAGAGCGGCGCCAAGAGATAAAATAATCCCGGCAATAATTTGGTACTTCACTTTAACATCCTTGATGTGGCTGCATTACAGCTATGGCTTATTGTTTTGTGCTGATAATGCTATTTATATACCCAAGACACTTCAAGATGCAGGATTCAGAGCCGCTCATTCTGTTCAGTTTGAGGCAAAAAGACGAAGGAATGGCATTCCCTTTCGAGGCTTTTTAACGACAAAATGGACAAAATGAGCGGCTCCCAAAGGGCGAGTTTTGTAGGCTGTTATGCTTTGTTGCTGATTTTCAACGTAGTTTAACAACCGTGAATCACTATGTCTCAAATCAGCGTCGCGCCTAACAGTCTACAAACTCTCGCTGAACAAGCATCTTGAAGTAACTTGGGTATACGCTTAAATTTTTAATTACTTACCGATCATCGCTAGTTTTTTTTTCATAATGATGGCGATTGGAGTAAATTGTTTGCTCAAGATTAATAATAAAGCTGCGAGTCAGTTTATCATTCTCTTAACATGAACTCACGGTCAAGGATAAAAAAAATGTCATCCAAAGGATTTACCACTCAACTTATTCATAGTGATCGCTTACTTGGGCTGGAATACGGTGCGATCCATGCGCCAATTCACCCTTCGGTGCCTTATGGCTATCAAGACGTTAACGATCTCGTGGATGTGTTTCAAGGCAAGCAAGCGGGACACGCCTATGCTCGCCAGTCTACTCCAACTATGGATGCGTTAAGTCATAAAATCTGTCAGTTAGAGCAGGGCGTGGCCACTTTAGTCTTTGGCACTGGCATGGCGGCCATTTGCGCTGCATTTTTAACCTTATTAAAAAAGGGTGACCACCTGATTTGTAGTCGTTTTGTGTTTGGTAATACATCGAGTGTGATGGCAACTTTGCAAGGTTATGGTATTGAAGTTAGCCTAGTTGATGCCACCAACATAGAAGAGGTGCAAGCCGCCAAACAGGCCAACACCAAAATGGTGTTTGTTGAAACCATCGCTAACCCAGTCACTCAAATTGCCGCACTGGCTGAAATTGGTGAGTTTTGTTTGGCCGAGGGCCTTATCTACGCCGTTGATAACACCATGACCTCGGCATATTTATTCCAGCCTAAATCGGTTCATGCCAGCTTGATCATTAGCTCATTATCAAAATACTTTGGCGGCCATGGTAATGCCCTTGGTGGCAGCGTCACCGATACAGGATTGTTTGATTGGAGCCAATACGACAACATTTTTGCCGGTTACCGTAAGGGCGATAGCAAGCTGTGGGGGATTAACCAAATCAAGAAGAAAGGGCTTAGGGATATGGGCGGAAGTTTAAGCTCTGAGGCGGCTCATCTGCTTTCCGTTGGCTCGGATACGTTAGCATTAAGAATGCAACGTCAGTGTCATAACGCCATGAGTTTAGCAAAATTATTGGATGCGCACCCTAAGGTTGCTAAGGTGTATTACCCGGGCTTAAACGATCACCCTCAGCATCAAAGAGCAAAAAACTTATTCCGTGATTTTGGTGCCATTTTGAGCTTTGACTTAGTTGATGGCATTGACTGTTGTGAATTTTTAAACAAATTACAATGTGTTATCAGTGCTACTCATTTAGGTGACAACCGCACCTTAGCGCTACCCGTTGCTTCTACTATTTATTTTGAAATGGGGTTAGCGGCACGCCAAGCCATGGGCATCAGTGAAAACATGATCCGCTGCTCTATTGGTATTGAAGATACGCAAGATTTATTGGATGACTTTAGCGCTGCTCTTGAGCAATGTTAAATCGTCTAAGCAATAGGAACCAACCATGAATGCCGTGTTTATCACCTTTGGTTTAATCATCTTAAGCATTTTGCTGTTTCTACCCGTTTATAAGGATAGAAAGGCGCGCTTTGCCGAGTTTCCTGCCCAGTGGCAGGACATTCTTATGCGCAATGTGCCGTTGTATCGTGCTTTGCCCGATGAATTAAAAATGCAATTACATTTGCTGGTTAACAGCTTTATCCATCGGAAAAAGTTCTACCCTTGCCAAGATTTAGAAATGACCGATGAAATCAAGGTGACCATAGCAGGGCAAGCGTGCTTGCTATTGCTGAATCGTAAAACCAGTGAGTTTGCGAAGTTAAAATCCATTTTGGTTTACCCTGCGGCGTTTATCGCCGCTCATACTCAAGTGGATGAAAATGGCTTAGTTAGTGTTGCCGAAAAAGGCCTTGCGGGTGAATCTTGGGGCAATGGACGGATTGTTTTATCTTGGGACGATGTTAAAAAAGGCGCTATGGATATTACAGATGGCCATAATGTCGTGTTGCATGAGTTCGCTCATCAGTTGGACTCAGAAGACGGTTCAACCAATGGCGCGCCTTATTTGGAATCTCCGAATGCTTATAAAACTTGGGCTAAGGTAATGACCAAAGAGTTTGCACAGTTGCAACAAAATCATATGCATGGCTTAAAAAGCGTGATGGATGATTATGGTGCAAGTGAGCCCGCCGAGTTTTTTGCCGTAGTGACGGAAACGTTTTTTGAAAAGCCGGCTCAACTTAAGCAAAAACACCCAGAGCTATACCAAATTTTAGCCGCCTACTATCACGTTCAACCCGACGAATGGCAGCATTAAGCGACCAATGAAGTCCCCCTTGATGTTTTTTTATCTAAACTTGTTTATGTCAATAACAAAGTAAAAATCATCAAGGGAGGTATGTCATGTCGCTGTTACATTTACTGAGAAACGTGGGTGGGATCATTTTTGTAAGCTTGTTTTTACTTCATACCTTTATGACTCAAGCCGAGACAACACCGGTAAATGCTGATACCAGCCGCTTGCAGGTCAATGCAAATCTGAATACGGCGAACGTGGCACCTTTACATATTGAATTGAAAAAGTAGTCGGCAATTTAATTATATTGTGTCGCTAACGGCAAGGATTGCCATTGACTTCGCTTTACCCCATTTCTTAGTTAGATTTCTTATTTCCATCAAGCGTTTATTTCGGCTCGGTTTGCTGTACGGCTAAATCTTTGGCAATAGCAAAGGTACGCTCAACTGCAACATTTAGGGTTGTTTCGGATAGCGGCGTGTAGTTGCCCCGTTTGTAATCGGGTATGGGTAGCCATACTTGTTGTAAGTCCATTAAAACATGCACTCGAATAGCTTCTGTCTCGGGACTGTGTTTGATCACCATGGCGGGTAAACGAATAATTTGATAGCGCTTTAATAAAGCTTGCATTTGGGTGTTGTCATTATCCACCTTGATTTTCAGTTTTATCGCCGGGTCCAGCTGGGCACGAATGCTCTGTAAGGTTAAATACTCATCTTCAAAATCATCACAGTCTTTACAAGGAGTGCGAGTAAAGTAGATAAACAAGGGCTTGTTTTGTTGGGCCGAGAGTTGTCTGGCATAGGGGAGTTGCTCTAAACCGATTAACCAGCCGTCTTTTGCTGACACATGATGCTGTGACTTTACATGAAAAAACAACAAATAGAGGCTAGCGGCAACAGCAAAGGCGAGTAAAATCAGTAAGCGTGTCACCAACTGGCGTCTATTCATCGATAATTCCTTTTTATACAAACTGGTTGAGTGTTTTTTTGGCTCATTTTATCTGTTTAGCTTCGCCTGTTCATACGATGACTCAGGCTAGCGGGAAGAATATTTTAAAGCCCGCACCGCCCAACTCACTGTCAAAAATGTCGATATCACCACCATAAGAATGAATTATCTCGCTAGTGACAGCCAATCCTATGCCTTGCCCACCAGAGGTATCAGCACGCACTCCGCGTTTTAGGATCTGGTTGCGGATTGCAATATCTATACCCAATCCATCGTCTTCAATAATCAGTGTCAGGCCCTTATTTTTCTCGAATGTTGCGCTGACTTGGATCTGGCTTAGGGTAAATTTACAGGCATTATCGAGCAAATTGCCCATTAGCTCCATTAAGTCATCTTGTTGACCAAAAAAGATGGCGTTATCAGGGTCACGTAAACTAAATTGGATCTTCTTATGTCGATACACCTTATCCAATGTATTCATTAGTTTAGTCACTTCTGGCGCAATCGCAACGGGCTTACCTATGATGCTTTGACGTCCCGATACAGCGCGTCGCAATTGATAATGAACAATTTGATCCATCTGACTAATTTGATCATTCAAGGTGTGGTTAAAGGCTTCGCTAGTGCTGTTTTGCTCCTCACTAACTGCTTTTAATAATGCTAGCCGAGTCTTTAAACTATGTGCGAGATCGTTCATCGAGTGTTGATAACGCACTTTTTGCTCTCGTTCACTATGCAGTAGTTGGTTTAGGGCAGAGGTTAATGATTGTAATTCGGGTTCGTAATGGCGTGAAAGCGCATCGCGCTCTCCGGCTTTAATGCTGTTTAGTTCGCGGGTGAGCTTGGTTAAACTGGATAGGCTCCATTTAATCGTCAAATAAAACAATGCCGTAAAGAAACAAAATAGCAAGGCATTGCGCCGATACACTTTGGCAGTGAATGCCGACATGGCTTGCTCTAAATCATCGGCATCCTTAGCAACGGCTATGATATAGCTTTTATTCGTATCGCCACGATTTTGTTGCAATTGCGCCAGTTGAATAATCATCGGCTCTTGGTTTATTTCAAGCTCGCCGTAGCGGCTTTCCACGCCATTGATATTAAAAGCTAACATTTGCGATAGCTCATCACCAACCAGATTGCTTAGCAAGGGGCAAGCCTGGCCATCTCTGGGAATATGCGAGCCCGAGATGGAGCTCCAAAGAATGGTTTGGCTTGCTTGATCGCAAACAATGGCGACCAGATTGGCATTAGGGGTGTTTAAGGCGCCATAGGAGACGCGCTTTGGCATGATAATGGTTTCATCTTGCATTAACCCTTCGGAGAACAACCCCGTCATAATATTTTGCAGCAAGTTTTGTTGTTGCTGAAGCAATTGCTCTCTGTGGTTCGCAATTTGATAATAGCTAAAGGTGTACAAACCTATCAGTAAAACCAGAAGGCTAGTAGATAATAGCTTAAATTTTAAAGATATTTTTATTTGCATGACAGTGTAAAAATATAACCTTGGCCGCGAATGGTATTAATGGGTTTCAAACTACCGTCTTTGTCCATCTTCTTGCGAAGCCGGCTGACCATGACTTCAACCACGTTGGGATCGCCTTCGCTATCGCTGTATAATTGGTCAAGCAGTTGCTGCTTTGAAATCACTTGACCATGATTTCGCATCAGGTATTCAAGTATTTGATATTCAAAGGCGGTCAGTTCCACTTCTTGTTCCGCAACGCGCAAGCTTTTTTTCGCCAGATCAAGCAGGTAAGGCCCAGCTTCGATTTGAGGCTTGATAAAACCTGCACTGCGCCTAACTAAGGCATTTAAGCGTGCCCAAAGTTCGTCCTGTTGAAAGGGTTTAACGACGTAATCATCTGCACCGGCTTCTAAGCCAGCTACCTTTTCTTGCCAGTTACCACGCGCCGTTAAAATCAGAATAGGAAAACTAAGCTCTTGTTCACGAAAGTTTTTTACTAATTCTAAGCCATCTAGATCGGGCAAGCCTAAATCGACGATGGCAACATCAATAGGATATTGATGGGCGTAATAATCTCCCATTTTGGCATTTTCGGCGTCGTATACCTGATTGCCAATGGCTTCGAGCTGGGTTTTTAAGTGATGGCGAAGAATCTGGTCATCTTCAACTAATAAAATTTTCATAAATGCCTCATGATGCGCCTAGCCACTGAAAGTTAGGCCAGCGCGTACGACTTGATATTGAATTACATCCACTTACTGTGTGCTCTAGGCTAAATGAGCTAGGCTAAACCTTAGCTTAATGGCAAGCTGATTAAAGTGCATCTTAATGTTATTTAAAGATGATGCATAAGAGGGATGGCTAATTTGATGGCATAGTCATAAAAAAATACATTTGACCTACCCAAAGTGTTGATTATTTGCCAAAGTAGCCTGTATTACGCGCAGCCATCCAAGCTTGTAACTGATGACCTTAGGTCGTGATCTATCACGAGCAAAAACACTAGCGTGTTTTAAGACAGCCTTTTAATATATTGAATCTTTAAATTGACAGTAAAGCGGTTGAGGTAATGACAGCATGGAACCATCATCTTTAGCCAATGCCAGCGTGTTGGCTGAGCAACTTCAAGCCAAGGACGAGCAAATCAAAATGCTTGAAGCAAAAGTGGCTAATTTAACCAAACGCATTGATGAGCGCACGCTCACCCTCTCTCAACATCTGGCCAGTTTACGAGGTAATAATGCGCAAGTTTCTCCTTTGCATACCTTACTTTGCCAGATCCGCACGCGCATCTTAAATGACGTGACGCGTAATATTGGCATGCCTGATAGCTTAGCTGCCAAGCGTGAATACAATTTGTTGGTGATAGCTGCTACCGAATTTATTCAAATGCTCGAATTTGGTGTAACTAAAATGACCGGCATCAGTGCCGATCTACTCGATGATGTCGCCGAGCAAAATACGCCTGATGCCGAATTGCTTACTGAGCTTTCCGAAGGTTTAAGAACCTTAGCCGATGGCTATAGTGAAACCGTTGAGACAGCGTATTACTGGGTGCCGGATCGCATTGATACATTGAAAGCCGATATTTACTACGATGACGACGAAGATACCGTGCCAGCGCCCGAGTCTTTACCGCATTATATTACCTTGGTTCGCCACCCTCAGTTTGCCACTGAGCAAAGGCAGCTTAACGTACTGCTAAACCATGCCTTTGATATCGAAGATTATCTTGTCGAATAAAGAGTCGCGAGCCAATAAAGTAGATGTGGCAGCTTGCATCATGGCCACATCTACCATAGCCAAATTTTTTTATATCCCCCCCTTGAAGTGCTGTTGTTTGCCCCTAAAAAAGAATCGAGACTAGGGCGTCAGCTGTTTGAGTCTTAGTCCAAATTAGTTGTTTTATTTTATGTTGCTTAAAGAGGATATATACCCAAGACACCTCAAGATGCGAGATTCAGAGCCGCTCATTATGTTCAGTTTGAGGCAAAAAGCCGAAGGAATGGTCAACCCTTTCGAGGTTTTTTAACGAAAAAATGGACATAATAAGCGACTCCCAAAGGGCGAGTTTTGTAGGCTGTTATGCTTTGTTGCTGATTTTCAACGTAGAATGACTATGTCTCAAATCAGCGCCTAGCCTAACAGCCTACAAATTCTCGCTGAACAAGCATCTTGAGGTAACTTGGGTATATTCTGAACTCAATTGATTTAACCCCACTTTATCGCAGTAGCATTGGTTTTGATCGCATGGCCTCGCTACTCGACAGCGCCCTTTCTGGGGATGCCAGCGGTACAGGTTATCCGCCTTATAACATCGAAGTGCTCGATGAAAATCGCTACGCTATCACCTTAGCCGTTGCGGGTTTCGCTGAACAAGAGCTTGATATTCAGGTGGAAAAAGGCGTACTGACTATTAAAGGTCATAAGGCAGATAAAGAAACGCGCAAGTATCTTTATCAAGGCATTGCTAATCGGGCCTTTGAACGCAAATTTAACTTGGCCGACTATGTTGAGGTGACTGGCGCCGATTTAGCTAATGGCTTACTCACCATCAGCTTAGTTAAAGAAATCCCTGAGGCGATGAAACCGAAAAGTATTGCGATCAATAGCCAAACCAGTAAAGCCTTAGAGCATAAAACGGAAAAAGAGGTGAAACAGCAAGAAGACGCGGCATAATTTAGCTTCATAATCTCATTAAGGCGGAGCTGGCCAGCGGCCATTTCTCCGCCTTGTTGCTAGTTTCGACCCTCTTCGTTAACCCATTTTTATGGGGGCAGCTAAATAACGTCTGACTTAGCGCATTCTATGTGCAGTTTGACCACACATCAGGTAAAATTCGCCGCTTGAATCTGTGGTGGTTGTTTATCGCTTTCGTTTTGCTTATTGCATTGAGCAAGCTCAGCCATCCGCGTTGTCAATTTTGTTATCCGTGAGAAAACCAACATGAGCCAGGGCTATAACACCGTGTTATTAACGGGAGAAGATGCAGTGAATCAAGCTGTGAGTTTATTGCAGCAAGGAGAATGTGTCGCCCTGCCTACAGAAACTGTCTATGGCTTGGCTGCCGATGCGTCAAATCCGGATGCGGTCGATAAAATTTTCACCGCGAAAGGGCGACCAAAAAATCATCCACTTATCGTGCACATTCCGGATGTATCTCATTTAACCCGTTGGGCGGTGGATATTCCTGAGACAGCTTATGCCTTGGCGGCTCAATTTTGGCCGGGGCCACTGACCTTACTATTAAAAAAAGCTCCTCATGTAGATAGCTGCGTGACCGGCGGGCTAGATACGATTGCCTTACGAGTGCCTGCTCATCCTTTGTTTTTAGCGGTTTTAACCGGACTCGATGGCGGCTTGGCAGCGCCTTCGGCGAACCGCTATAAGCAGCTAAGCCCGACCATCGCAGAGCAAGTGACTCGCGGGCTAGACGGGCGAATTGCTGCGGTATTAGAAGGTGGTGCGTGTGATCATGGTTTAGAATCCACCATTTTGGACTTGGTCAGTGAACAGCCCCGCGTTTTACGTGCTGGCCCCATTAGTCAGCAGCAATTAAGTGATGCCCTAGGTTGCAAGGTTGAGTTACCTGTACAACACGTAGAAGTAGTGCCGGGCAATGTGAAAGCCCATTATCAGCCGACCACGCCCGCTAAATTATTGTCTACCGAGCAGCTGTTAGCGCAGGCGCCAGAGCTAGCGAGTGGTAATAGCTATTTCTTGGTTTGGTCAGAGCAAGGGCAAAAGCAACTTGAAACCAAGCACACCAAAGTGCAGTGGCGCGTGATGCCAACCACGGCGGCCGAATTTGGCCAGCAGCTGTATGTCACCTTGTATCAAATTGATCAACTAGGTGCAGCGCAAATTATCATCGAGCAACCGCCGCAAGGTGACGAGTGGCGCGCCGTGAATGATCGCTTATCTCGCGCAACCAGCTAACCTTTAGCCGCAAGTCAAACCACCCATAAAGAGTAAGGTTATTTTTGCTCGCCAACTTGTGCCTTACTGCGGCTAAATCTCAAGGTGTTGAATGATTGAGGTTAACTTTGTTAGGTGATCATGTTTGGTGAGGCGTAGCCCACATTGTTCCAATCCTACTCGAGTCATGTTAACTGCGCTGCTGTTGCAATAACAACAGCAGCGCTTCTGGAAGAAACTTACGTTGCGCTGTGATCGCGTAGAAATGTTCAAATGCATTAGGCAAGCATTGATACTCTTCTAATATGCCTTGTGCTATTTCATCTTTGACCACCACAGTGGGCAATACAGCGAGGGCTCCACTGTCACGAGCGAGTAGGCGCAGCATTGCCATGTCATCGGCCTCGGCTTTCACATCGGGTTGGTATTGCCAACTGGCACAAAGTGAATTGAAGGCACTGCGAATTTCAGTGGTTTTGCCAGGTAAAACCCAGCGCACATCCTCATAACCTTGGGGAAATGGGGTGTCAATTTTGTTGGCCTTTGGCCCGACAATCGACAGCGGTTGGCGGGAGACTAGCTGGGTTTGCCATAGGGCATCTTGATTATCTAATGCAACAGGGCGATTGGTCAGCACCAGATCTAACTCGTGATTGGCGAGCCCAACCAGTAAGTTGTTCATTCGTCTCGCTGTTAGAGAAAAGCTCACCTTAGGATTTGCTAATAAGGGAGTGATGAAATGCTCAACAAAATTTCTTGATAGGGTGGTTAGCACGCCAATCGAGATATGCTGTATCTCGGCTTCCATGCCCTTATTTAGAAACGATTCCAGCTCTTCACCTTTGCTGAAAATATCATTGGCATAAGCTAACACCCGTGTGCCCATGTCGGTTAGCTTTAGGCTGCGCCCGCTGCGCTCGAACAAGGTGACATCCATATTGTGCTCAAGCTGTTTTATTTGTACCGATAAGGCTGATTGTGAAATATGCAGCTCGCGCGCGACTTGGGTTAAGTTGCCAACAACAGCAACACGCCAAAAGTAGAACAAGTGATGATAGTTAAGACGACTCATTTTTGGTTCACTTTTATAGAACGAATGTTTTTATTATATCTATTTTTTTAATATTTACAGCTCTGACATACTTGCTCCGACTTAAATAGGGAGCAAAAAACTATGTTGGTATCTTCACTCTTATTTTTCAGTATCCCACTGAGCCTTGCTTTAGCAGGATGGTGGGCCTTACAAGCACCAAAGGAAAAAGTGGGGGCGATCCTATTGCGATTGAGCCTTGTTTTGATCGTCGTATATATTGCTGGCGTTGCCCTTCGACCGACTTTATCAACCGAGATGCCAGTGGCGCATTTGATTAGCTTTTCCAACCTTAGTGCGGTGATATTAGGGCTGGTGCTGTTTATGGCTCTTATACTGATCAAATTCTCTACCAACTATATGGCGGGAGAGGCGCGCCTTGGTTTTTATTGGCGCTGGCTTCTTAATACGCTGGCGGCAGTCACCTTGGTGCTGATTAGTAATCATCTGCTGATGTTTTGGCTGGGCTGGGTCGCCATTAGTTTGTCTTTGCACAAATTACTGACCTTTTATCCCCAGAGACCACGCGCGGTGCTGGCTGCCCATAAAAAGTTTCTATTGGCGCGGTTAGCAGAGTTGCTGTTGTTAGGCGCTTTTACGCTACTTTATTTACAACATGGCACCTTATTTATTGACTACTTACTGGCACATTTTGTTCAAGTTAAGTTCGATAGTGCATTGGTGTTAACCCCTTTTGATCACTTTGCTGGTGTGTTGATTGCCCTTGCTGCGCTGATCAAGTGCGCGCAATTACCGGTTCACGGTTGGTTAATGCAAGTGGTTGAGGCACCGACGCCAATCAGTGCTTTATTGCATGCGGGCGTGATAAATCTTGGTGGTGTGCTGCTTATCTTATTTGCCCCTTTGTTCATTCAAGTGCCGCTAGCTCAGTGGTTGGTGCTGGTGGTTGCGGGGGGCTCTACGGTGATATGCGCACTTATTATGACCACAAGGATCAGCGTTAAGGTGCGTTTAGCCTGGTCAACCAGTGCGCAAATGGGATTGATGTTGCTGCAATGTGCTCTTGGTTTATTCGAATTGGCATTACTGCACTTGATTGCCCATTCCGCTTACAAGGCCTATGCCTTTTTAAATGCCGGTAATGCAGTGAATGAAGACATGCAACGCCGCTTAGCACCGTCAAAAAATCCATCACGGCTTGACTGGTTTTTAGCAGGTACCTTTGCCACGGTTTTCGTACTTATCGCAATCACAGCCCTTGAATATCAAGGTGCTTGGAGTATCTGGGTGCTATTGATTGTTGCATTAACCCTATTAATAGCCCAGCGCAGTGGCAGCAATAATAAAACCCATTTATTGACCATTTTAGGCTTAGCGGCATTGGTGATTGTTAGTTATAGCCTAATGAAAACCTTGATCGCGCAGTTTATTCCATCGTCATCGGGGTTAAGCGTTGCCAGCCTCAGTATGGCGGATATTTGGGTGGCGAGCTTGTTTATTAGCTTGTTTGTGATGAGCAATTTACTTCGCTACCAAGGGCATAAGGCTGCCATGCAGCGGATATCCATCGCGCTGTTTGCCGGATTGTATCTTGATGAATGGCTCACGCGCCTGACACTAAAACTGTGGCCGGTGCGGTTACCAGTAAGAGCCAAGGGGAAAGTGTTAGCAGTCGAGCAAGAAAAGAACCTAAAGGAGCTGTATCAATGAATAATGCAAGCGCATCACTTATCAACCCGTCATTGTCGAAGCCGTCATTATCAAAGCAGCAACAGGCAATCGTATTTGCTGCTACGCAAAAGATTGCGCCAAGCTGGCCATTAGATCAAATGATCGCGGTGAATCCATTTTGGCAAATGCGTGATCAGCGCATTGAGCAAGTTGCAGCCCAATTAGGTGTATTAGGCCGCGCACAGTTAAACATGCCTAAACAATATTATCTCCACCTGTATCAATCAGGTGAGATAAGCCAAGCTGCATTGCAGCAGGCGGCTCGAGAGCTAGCAAGTGACTTGTCGGTGCAACAATTAGAGCAGTTTTTAAAGCAGCAAGATAAAAGTGTGCACTGGCATAATATTGCCGATTTGTTAGACAGTCAGCGAGACCCACATAAAATGGCGTGGCGCGACGAAATCATTCATCAGATCAGTCAGTTTTGCGCTGCCCATTATCAAGAATTAGAGCCGTTATTACGCCGCGGTGATACCCGTAAGCAGATTGATTTATATCGTCATTGGTTAGATGTAACGCGTTGTGACAAAGGGCTTAGTATTGTCATGGATGAGCCCGGCTTACATCAGTTTTTTGCCCAATTACCCGATACGCACGAGGCTTTGTTGGCGCAAGCTATCGAGTTATTTGAGCTGGATAATGACACCTTGGCCGCCTATAGCCATGCATTATTACTTGATGTAAATGGATGGGCGTCTTGGGTTGCTTACTTACGTTGGCAGGGCGAGCTTAATCAGCAACCTAACGATGAAATGTGCCAACTTCTTGCTATTCGCATGGCATGGGATCTGGTTATTTGGCGCTATTTAAAAGCGCAATCACCACTGCAATTTGCGCATTTGAATGTGTCATGGCAGCGTGAGAAAGCGCAGCTGTCGGCAATGGTTCAAGGGGATCAGCAAAGACAACAACCTATTTGGATATGGGTAAAAGCCGCCGAGTTGAGCTATCAACATCAGCTCAATCAACAGCTACAAAACGCCATTGTTCAGCCAGTGGCTGCACCTGAGCTGCAAGCTGTATTTTGTATTGATGTGCGTTCAGAAGTGATGCGAAGAGCATTAGAGTCACAAAATAAGAATATTCAAACCCTTGGTTTTGCAGGTTTCTTTGGCTTACCTTTGGAATATCAACCGAGCCCAAGTGAGCTGACGCGACCGCAACTGCCCGGTTTATTAAAGCCAGTTATTCGTGTCACGGAGCGCTGTGATAATCAACGCGAGAAAGCGAAATTAAATTTGCGTGCGCGCTGGCAAAGCTGGTCCAAAGCCGCGCCTTCGGCATTTTCCATGGTGGAATCTAGCGGTTGGCTTTATAGCTTAAAAATGCTCAAACAAGCGTTTTTTGCCAGCGGCGAAGCCAATCCAGTCAATCGTCTCTCACATCAAACGAATTGGGAGATGAGCAAGCAAGGTGAGGTGCTGTCTATTGCCGATAAAACGAGCTTGGCAAAAGGCATACTACATGGCATCGGGCTAACTTGCTTTGCGCCCACTGTGCTATTAGTTGGTCACGGGAGTCACAGCGCCAATAACCTGCATGCTGCAGGCCTTGATTGCGGCGCTTGCGGTGGCCAAACAGGGGAAGTGAACGTGCGTGTATTGGCGCAGTTATTAAATGAGCCAGAAGTGCGCCAAGGCTTAGCTCTTCAAGGGGTGGAGATCCCAGAGCAGACTCGCTTTGTCGCGGCGCTGCATAACACCACCACAGATCATATTGATTGTTTTGCGCCCGAGCTAAGTGACACGGTGAGATGTTGGTTAAAAGGGGCGACAGCGGCTGCACAAAGAGAGCGCGCGCCCTTATTGGATACGGGCTTGGTTAATGCAACCGATGAAGAACGAGATAAAGCGTTGATCAAGCGCAGTCAAGACTGGTCGCAGGTGCGCCCTGAATGGGGGCTGGCCAACAATGCCGCTTTTATTGTTGCGCCGCGCAGTTGGAGTCGCCAAGTAAACTTACATGGCCGCGCATTTTTACATGATTACCAATACCAGCAAGACCCTGATTTTTCAGTGCTTGAGTTGATTTTAACTGCACCTATGGTGGTCACTAACTGGATCAACAGTCAATACAATGCCTCCGTGACAGATAATGATAAATACGGCAGTGGTAACAAGGTGTTACATAACGCGGTCGGCGGACATATCGGCGTATTTGAAGGTAATGGCGGCGACTTACGCATTGGTCTATCTATGCAATCGCTGCACAACGGTGAAAAATGGATGCACCAACCACAACGCTTAGCTGTGTATGTAGCCGCTCCTCGTGAGCCGATTGAGCAAATCAGTGCTAAGCATGACAACGTGCGCCACCTCATTGATAACGAATGGTTATATCTGCTGCGTTGGGATGAAAATGGCGCGATAGAGCGGTTTTATCAGGGTCAATGGTTACCGCAATAGGAGTAAGGTGTGACGAATGTTTCACATTGTCACCACTAGAAGTAGCCAGTATTTAGGCTCATGGTGATAAAGCCTTTAGTGCGGCTCTACCTCAAGTAGTGGCTGCACTTTGCGCACAAAGCAGGCTGAGTCATGGCGTTTGCTAAGAAGCAAATGCAAACGATTCAGGAAGCATTGATTGTTTATACAAGCTAGATAAGCGAAAATAGCCGGCAATTTCGATTAACAAAACAGTTTTGACACCAAATGCCGCCATTTTCTGGCGTGTAAACTCTGTTCTAGCTGTTGCAAAAAAAAGAACTATTCCATGGCCGACAAGCAATTTCTTAATGAAATCAATAAGCGAAGAACATTCGCTATCATCTCGCACCCGGATGCGGGTAAAACCACCATCACCGAAAAAGTGCTATTGCACGGGCGCGCTATTCAAACTGCGGGAAGTGTAAAAGGTAAGGGCAGTAGCCAACATGCTAAGTCGGACTGGATGGAAATGGAAAAAGAGCGTGGCATCTCGGTCACGACCTCGGTGATGCAATTTCCGTTCAATAATTGTCTGGTTAACCTACTAGATACTCCAGGACACGAAGACTTCTCGGAAGATACTTACCGTACATTAACGGCGGTAGACTCGTGTCTTATGGTTATCGATGCCGCTAAAGGTGTTGAGGACAGGACCCGCAAATTAATGGAAGTCACGCGTTTACGTGATACGCCTATCGTTACCTTTATGAACAAATTGGACCGCGATACACGCGACCCAATGGAACTGCTTGACGAAGTTGAAAACGAACTGAAAATGGCTTGTGCGCCGGTCACTTGGCCGATTGGCTGTGGTAAGGAATTTAAAGGTGTTTACCACATTCATCGTGATGAAGTGATCTTATACCAATCGGGTCAAGGTCATACCATTCAAGAGCGTCGTGTTATTAAGGGCATAGATAACCCTGAAGTCACCGCCGCAATTGGCTCTGTGCTAGCAGAATCGGTACGTGAAGAGATCGAGCTGGTATTAGGTGCAGCCCATGAATTTGATAAAGAGCTATTTTTAGCCGGTGAGTTAACGCCGGTTTACTTCGGTACCGCATTGGGTAACTTTGGTGTTGATCATATGCTAGAAGGTCTAACCGAGTGGGCGCCTGCTCCTATGTCGCGCGAAACCCAAGCGCGTACCGTGGCGGCCAGTGAAGAGAAGTTCAGTGGTTTTGTATTTAAGATCCAAGCAAACATGGATCCCAAACACCGTGACCGCATTGCCTTTATGCGTGTGGTATCAGGTAAGTACGAAAAGAGCATGAAGATGCGCCACGTCCGCCTTGGTAAGGATGTCACTATTTCTGACGCTGTAACCTTTATGGCAGGCGATCGCAGTGCGGCTGAAGAGGCCTACGCAGGTGACATTATTGGTCTGCATAACCACGGCACTATCCAAATTGGTGATACCTTTACTCAAGGTGAAGATCTGAAATTTAGCGGTATTCCTAACTTTGCGCCTGAAATGTTCCGTCGTATTCGTTTAAAAGATCCACTTAAGCAAAAGCAATTACTTAAGGGCCTAGTGCAGTTGTCTGAAGAAGGCGCGGTGCAAGTATTTAGACCGCTTCGTAACAACGACTTAATTGTTGGTGCGGTAGGTGTGCTGCAGTTTGAAGTGGTCACCGCCCGCTTGAAATCGGAATACAAGGTAGAAGCTATCTACGAAAGCATCAGCGTAGCAACGGCGCGTTGGGTAGAAAGCGACAATCAAACCAAGATGAATGAGTTTGAGAAAAAAGCTTATGATAACTTGGCTCTTGATGGCGGCGACAACCTGACATATATCGCACCTACCATGGTTAATCTAAACTTAGCTATTGAGCGCTACCCAGATATCAAGTTTAGAAAAACCCGCGAGCACTAATCGCTCTCGTTTGTTTAGTCACAGCGGCGCCAATGGCGCCGTTATTGTTTGGTCTATATCCAATCAACCTGCGAGCTAGCTTATGTCAGCTTTTATGGATACCCATTGCCACCTTGATTTTGCCCAATTTGATGATTGCCGTGATCAGGTATTAGCTAAGGCTTCGGCATTAGGCGTACAAAAAATCATGGTGCCAGGGGTCAAGGCTGCCACTTGGCCTGCGCTTATTGAGCTATGTAAGCACTGGCCTTCGCTCGACTATGCCTTAGGCTTACATCCCTATTTTTTAAATGCCTTTCAAGATGAGCATTTAACTCAATTGGAGCAGCTGTTAACCGATGAGCGGCCATTAGCCTTGGGCGAAATTGGCCTTGATGCTTGCATTGATATCCCCATGGCATTGCAACTATCGGTGTTTCGCGCCCAAGTGACCATGGCGCACACACATCAATTACCGCTGATATTGCATCAGCGCAAAACCGCTGCCAATTTACTTGCTGAACTAAAAAGCTTTCCTCACGGCGGTGTTTTGCACGCCTTTTCGGGCAGCTATGAAATGGCCATAGCTTTTATCAAATTAGGCTTTAAGCTGGGGGTCGGCGGCGTGATAACCTACCCGCGAGCGGCGAAAACCCGTGCCACCCTTGCCCGTGTCCCTTTAGAAGCGTTAGTGCTAGAAACCGATGCCCCTGATATGCCACTGTCCAATCAAGTGGGGCGCTTTAATACGCCGCAAAATATCCCCCTCATTTTTGCAGCCTTGTGTCAGCTAAGACCTGAGTCTAGCGAGCATATTCAGTCAGTGCTTTGGCAAACCAGTCAAAGCGTATTTCAGCGCTAAATTTGAGCTATATTCAAACCTTATCACTTTTGATTAAGAGTTCATCAATCCCATAAATATCGCTCTTGTGTCGGTTCACAACTGGCGCTATTGTAAGCGTCTTGTGTTTTTTATTGGCCTATGCCGAGTTATTTCTACTTTGAAATAATTGGTATTAAGTCAATTATGTTGTCACAAGTAAGATGAATAGGCCTATTTGGGCTTGTAAATCAATCATGATCGGTTAAATGGATTTAACAATGTATTCAACAACATGCTTTAAAACCAGCATAGCTACGTCAACAGTTGATGATAAGCCCAACCATTTGTTGTGGCAGCAAGTTTGCTAACAAAGCTGCTGCCTCAAATAGTTAGGGAATAACTGTCTTCAAGGAACCAAGTCCGTCAGCGTTGCACCTTAGGTGCATTTTTTTGAATGGAGAAGAGACATGACAGATCTTAAATCAGTCGCGCGCACCGCGTTGGGACTTATGGATCTCACCACCCTTAACGATAATGACACCGATGCGGATGTGATTAAATTGTGTCATCAAGCCAAAAGTCCAGCTGGAAATACGGCAGCGATTTGTATCTACCCGCGCTTTATTCCTATCGCCCGAAAAACCCTGCATCAAATCGGTGCAAAGGATATCAAAATTGCGACCGTGACCAATTTCCCTCATGGCAATGATGATATCGACATTGCACTGGCTGAAACCAAGGCTGCTGTGGCATACGGTGCCGATGAAGTGGATGTGGTATTTCCTTATCGTGCATTTTTAGCGGGCGATAAAGAGATAGGTTTTGAGCTAGTTAAAGCCTGTAAGCAAGCTTGTGGTGACCAAGTATTACTCAAAGTGATTTTAGAAACTGGCGAAATTAAATCGCCGGAACTCATCAAACAAGCCAGTGAAATAGCCATTGCTGCGGGGGCTGATTTTATCAAAACCAGCACAGGTAAGGTCGCCGAAAATGCCACCTTAGCAGCAGCCAAAGTCATGCTCGAAGTGATTCGAGACACTAACCCTAATGTCGGTTTTAAACCCGCTGGTGGCGTAAAAACGGCGGCGCAAGCAGAGCAATATTTAAGCCTAGTCGCGGATATTTTAGGGCAAGAGTGGATCAGCGCAGCGCACTTCAGATTTGGTGCTTCTAGCCTGCTAGCAGATCTGCTAACCACCTTAGATGTGCAGCATGAGCTAAACAGCAGCGGTTATTAATTTTTGCGAAACGAATTGAGAGGATATTGAAATTGGCTACTCCACATATTAATGCTAAAGCAGGCGACTTTGCTGAAACCGTGTTATTTCCAGGCGATCCACTGCGTGCGAAATACATTGCCGAAACGTTTCTAGAAAACCCAGTACAAGTGACCGATGTGCGTAACATGTTAGGCTTTACGGGCACTTATAAAGGGAAAAGAGTTTCCGTAATGGGCTCAGGTATGGGCATCCCTTCATGCTCAATTTATGCGAAAGAGCTGATCACCGAATACGGGGTAAAAAATCTTATTCGCGTAGGCAGTTGCGGCGCAGTGAGTGAAAAAATTAAGGTGCGCGATGTTATCGTGGCCATGGGCGCATGCACCGACTCGAAAGTAAACCGGATGCGCTTTAAAGATCATGATTTTGCCGCCATTGCCGATTTTGGCCTATTGCGTAATGTGGTTAATGCCGCAGAGCAGGCCAATATTCCGGTGCAAGTTGGCAACGTGTTTTCAGCCGATTTGTTTTACACGCCTGATCCAGAAATGTTTGATTACATGGAAAAGATGGGGATTTTAGGGGTCGAGATGGAAGCCGCGGGTTTGTACGGTGTTGCCGCCGAATACGGTGCTAATGCTTTATGTGTGGTGACTGTATCGGATCATATTCGTACCGGCGAGCAAACCACTTCAGATGAGCGTCAAACCACCTTTAACGACATGATAGTGATGACATTGGATTCACTGCTTTAATGTTACAAAGTATGACCCTAATAAAAGCGCCAATTGGCGCTTTTTTCATGCCTTGGTATTAATGCTTGATTCAAAATTGACCTTTAATGAGCTATGATTTTCATGCTTAACAATTTGCAGTACATACTTTACCTAATGTAAAGACATGGAAGTGTACCCATCATTTGTGTTGAACATGCTAAGGAAGCGCATTTTGAAATTACTCCCCTCGGTTTTAGTTAAAGCGATGTTGTGTTGTTTGTTGGCTCTCCCTGCGGTTGTGCAAGCCTTGGATCTTGAGGCTTTTCTTAGCCAAGAATCTATCCGTCAGCGGATGGCTGATACCTATGGTGATAAAGCCATTATGCGTACCGATGCGTTAATCAATACCTTGCGTGATGCGCAAGCCATGTCGGATAAAGAAAAGTTATCTGAAATTAATAACTTCTTTAATATGTTAGTTTATGCCCAAGACAAAAAGCTCTGGGGTCAAAATGACTACTGGGCTTCACCACTTGAATTTGTTGGTGCGAAAGGGGGGGACTGTGAAGATTACGCGATTGCAAAATATTACAGCTTGATGGAGTTAGGCGTCGCCGAAGATCAACTTCGTCTTGTTTATGTCAAAGCCGTCAAATATGACCAATTCCATATGGTGTTGGCTTATTACCCAAGTCGCAGAGCCAACCCTTTCATCCTTGATAACTTAGAGTACGACATTAAACCAGCATCAAAGCGCAAAGATCTTATCCCAGTTTACAGTTTTAATGCCAAGCATCTTTGGGTAATGGGCAAGGCCAAAAAAGGTGAGCCGGTGGGTAATGCAGATAAATTATCGGAGTGGAAAAGCGTAAAGTCTCGCTTTTCTTCACAGAACTTAAAATCGCCGCGCACTGTCTTATAACTTGATGGCGAGACGGGTTAAAGATGAAAAAAGGAGGCTAAGCCTCCTTTTTTCATCTTTAAGCGCCAATTGAAATTGGCGGTAAGTCTTATTCCGCTGAGGCGGATTGAGCTTTCAGTTGTTCAACTTGAGGGTGAAGCGGGATCACAACCGCATCGCCGGTCATGGTTTCAATCGAGCGAAATACATTGGCATAAGCGGTAATGTTTTTGCCAAATGACTTCTCTTGGTCAAAAATGGCCTTGGCCACGGCAGCAACATAATTTGGGTCAACATCTTTACGGGTGATTAAGTTGGCCGAAAAAGAGATAGTCGGGGTTTTTTCTTTATTACCGCGATACAAGCGCCCAGGAATATAGCCTGCCATGAGATAAGGTGGTAGCTTGCCATCGGCATCGGTTAATGCCTTGCTATCAACGCTGATAAATTTGATATCACAGCGCTTGCTGGTGTTATTCACTAAGCGGTTAGGGTGGCCTATGATCACCGCATACGCATCTATTTCTCCAAGGCAAAGATTTTCAAAGGCATCTTGGTAGTTATCTTCAGTAATTTGCGGTTGCTCATCCCATTGGGGCACCTTGATTAAGCGCTGTAGTGAAGTGTTGGTACCTGAGCCTTGGCTGCCGATATTTAGGGTTTTACCACTTAGATCCATCGCCCGCTTAATTTCGGTATCGGGTGTTGTGACTATGGTTAACGGCTCGGCGTGGGTTGCCAGTACGGCTTTAAACTGATCTGGATATTGCTTCGCCGCAAAGAAAAGGGTGTCAGATTGCACCAGGGCAAAGTCAACTTCACCTGCCAGTAATAGTTTTAAATTTTCTTCTGAACCATCGGTTGGAATGGCACCGCAACGGTAACCATGTTCAACTTTGTTGGCACTGGTGAGGCGACAAATTTCAGAGGCTACTTGAAAGTAAATACCTTGAGTAGAGCCTGACGCTATGGTCACTAACTTAGGTGGAATTTGCTCTGCAGCTAATGGGTTGCTGATGATACTTAAGGTAGCAAAACCCAAAGCAATAAAAGTAGATTTGATCATGATTAGCGTTTCCTTGCTGCTAGCCAAATAAGAATACTCACTTGGAGTAGCCAAGCGCCCAATGCTAATGCTGCTTGGATCGGTAAGCGATCGCTAAGCACGTTCCACATGGCTTGGTATAAGTGGTGAGGGTGACTGGCCACATGTAAATCCCCCAATATATTCCAGCCATCGGTCATTTCCATCTCACGGCTGAGCTCTGTGATAGGGTAAAGCTCGGCTAGCCAATGAGGGTAATTACCCATAGGCTCTGCAAAGGTACGACTGAAGGCGACCTGAGCATCCAAATCTTTCAGGGTGACACTTTGTAACATGCTGCCATCAAACATGGCATTGATAATGGTTTCGGCCATCACTTCATCGCCACCGAGTAAGGTATTTTGTAAAATTAGCCCCAATGCGGTTAGGGATGACTCCATGGTTTGATTAAATTGCAGTGTTAACTCTTGTGCTAAGCTGGCACCTTGAAAGTAGAAGCTACCACCTAATAAGGCGGCATCAACGATAGCTAAGGCAATGGCAGCGATAATGATTCGCAGCATAAACGTTCCCTGTGGTTGAGCGGTTGAATGGCTAGGCGCTATTATTAAACACCTTGATGTGAAGTCAAATTATTATACTTAATTTCTCTTTAGATAAATCAATATATTGCAATCCAAGAGAGTTCCTCGATGATAAGAAATGTGAAAACCCATTTAATCTGCGGCTTCTTAGGGGCAGGTAAAACCAGTGCCATTGCGCATTTGCTGTCTCAGCGGCCAGCTGATGAACGTTGGGCGGTATTGGTTAATGAGTTTGGCGAAATTGGCTTGGATAAGGCGTTACTGACGTCTGCACAAGGCAGTTCCGATAACATCGAGATCCAGCAAGTGGCGGGGGGGTGTATGTGTTGCGCTGCCGGTGTGCCTATGGTTATTGCTCTCAATAAATTATTAGCCGCAGTGAAACCCCATCGCTTATTTATCGAGCCTACGGGGCTGGGACATCCTAGACAGGTGTTAGCTGCTTTGTTAAAACCTGAGTATCAAGGCGTGCTGGATGTTCAAGGGGTTACCACCTTAGTTGATGCTAGGGTGTTGAGCCAGCCTCGCTATCGAGATCATGAACTTTTTCGCCAACAAATTGAAATTGCTGATTTAGTGTTAGCCAGTAAGGCCGATTTGTATCTCGCTCAAGAGTATGCCGAGCTAGAGACCTTTTTATCACAGTTAACGTTTAACAAGCCCTATCAGTTAAGGCCTTTGCATCATGCTCAACTTTCGCTAGCTTGGTTGCCTCAAGGTAATAGAGCGCTGGTTAAATCTGCGCCCCAACCTTTGCCCAAATTCAGTGTGGCTAAGCCTGCGGTACAGCAATTGTCCCATGATATGCTCAAGCTTAGCAGTTCTGCATTAACTCAACCGCCGAGGCAGAATGACTTTTTTAGTATGGGGTGGCAGTTTGAATCGACGGTTAGATTCGACCAAAAACGGTTATTGGCTTTATTCGCAGAGCTTGATGTTGTGCGCATAAAAGGTGTTATGAATACAGAGCTTGGCGCTATTCGCATTAATCAAATAGGCAAAGAAATTGATATTGCTGATATCGCTCCCCAAGCCCGCAGCCAAGTAGAATTTATTTTTAGTCATCAACTGAACGATCAGCAATCTACGGCTGACTTTGTTATTGGTATGTTAACTAAATGTTTCGCTTGTTAGGTTTGTCAAAAGGCGTTGAATAATGCACTGTTTTTAGTGGTTTTCTTGGTATCAATGTCTAAGCGAAATTAATCATTTGAGATATGTGCGTACTGATGAAAGCATGTCTGGTTTAAAGTTTTTTACATTTCTGTGACGCTTGTTACATCTGTGGTGGCAAACTCATACTTTTTGAACTTGTTGTTCCATAGCATGAAAACTATCATTTTTGCTGATTAATCCAGCAGTGAAATATTGCTAATTGTAATAACAAGGAAGGTAAAAATGAGTTCAACAAGGATGTTTAAGCACACCGCATTAGCGGCGGTGATCGCGGCCGTATTAGCGCCAACTCAAGTGATGGCCTCTGATGCTGATCAAGTGGTGACTCCTCGTATCGTTGGCGGTGGCACGGCGAATCAAGCTGATTGGGGATTTTATACTCAATTAGTGAGTCGTACCGGCAACCGTTCTTACTGTGGTGCGAGTTACCTAGGTAATGGTTATGTATTAACTGCTGCGCACTGTGTGGTGGGGGATGCACCAAGTAAAGTTGCGGTTAAAGTGGGTGGTTATCGTTATGGGGCAACCGATGGTCAACGTGCCAATGTAGAGCAAATTTTTGTTCATCCCCAATACAATACCAGCACCTTAGCTCATGATATCGCGGTACTTAAGCTGGATCGCCAGTTGCCAGGTGCGGTTACAGTGCAAATTGCAGAAGGTGCTTTGAGTCAATACGTTCGTGAAGGCGACCTATTAACGGTTGCTGGCTTAGGTCGCACTCAAGAAGGTGGCTTATCACCGACGGTATTGCAAGAAGTGGATGTGCCGCTTGTGTCTGATGCTGTGTGTCGTCAAGCCGGTGGCAGTTATCAAAATGTAGGTGATGTTGCTTTCTGTGCGGGCTATCCACAAGGCGGTAAAGATTCTTGTCAAGGTGATAGCGGTGGCCCGATTGTTATTAACCAAGGCGGTGAAGTAATCCAATTAGGTATTGTTAGCTGGGGTATTGGTTGTGCACGTCCCGGCAAATACGGTGTTTACAGCGATATCGCCGCCCTGCGCTCTTGGGTTGATGGCATCGTCGGCAACGACCAAACAGATTTAGTAAGTGTGGGTTATACCAAAGCACAGACACTTAGCTCATTCATTGTTGGTGAGACTAAGCAACACACCTTTAAACTAAACAACGCCGGTAATGTTGAATTTACCTTGGATGCGATTAACGCTAAGGCGACAGGCACAGCGAGTGATCTTGTTGTTACGTTTGATTACTGTAGTGCAAAAACCCTACAACCTAACGCAACTTGTTCGGTTGGAGTTGAATTTGGCGCGGCTAACCCAGGTACAGCTGGGGTGGCGTTAAACTTCGGAATTGATAAAAATACCACGGCTTACACCGCAGTTGTAAGTGCAACCGCTAAGCTACAAGTTGAGCCTACACCACCGCCAACAGGTGGCTGTTCAAATGAATGGAATGCCAACTCAATTTATCAAGCTAAACAGCAAGTCGTTTGGGCGGGTAAATTATGGCAAGCACAATGGTGGACTCAAGGCGATAATCCTTCAGATGCTGGCCCATGGGGTGTATGGAAAGCGGTAGGTAATGCATCATGTGGCACAGAGCCAACTCCACAACCAACGCCTGAGCCAACGCCGGTTCCTACCGTGGCACCGACTATTACTCCAACCATCGCGCCTACAGTTGCACCAACAGTCGTACCAACCATCGCTCCGACGGTAACGCCTACTGCGCCTCCTGCTGGAGTTCAACCTTATGTAGCGGGTAACAGCTATGGTCCGGGAGACGTTGTAAGCAATTTAAGCAGTGTTTACGAATGTAAAGGCTGGCCATTTGGTCTGTGGTGTAGCGGCTCCGCTTACGCACCGGGCGAAGGCTCAGCATGGAAAGACGCTTGGACTAAAAAATAGTCGCTAAGCGTGACCTAACAACGAAAAAGCCGAAGCATTAACTTCGGCTTTTTACGTTTAGTAGAGTAACCTGAGCTTTGGATAAGCTTTATCGTATAAATAATCCGCAAAAACGCGGTGAATATATCCCTATACGCTCTGAGTTTTCATCCCTGAAAACGAAGTTTTGCTACATATTCATACGATATTCATTGGCTGGAACCATTAACCAGAATTGAGGTTAGAGTACTGTTATTAGGCGGATAATCGGCTCAGCTATGGCTGTGATTCATTATCATCAAAGGCGTCATGCTTATCCAAAACTGTGCTGCTGCGATCTAACATCCCCACATCTAGCACGGGAGAAGCATCGATATGCTGCGCATTCATCATCTGCGCCACCCGCTGTAAGGATGAAATGATCATGGTTTGTTCCCAATCTTTTAAATCGTGAAACTGTTTAGCAAAGTGATCTTGTAGCGGCAGTGGTGCTTCTTTTAACACTTCATAGGCTTGATCAGTGAGTAAGGCATGAACCTTACGTTTGTCTGTCGTAGAGCGCTCACGAAATACCAAGTTCCGCTTTTCTAATCTGTCTATGATGGTGGTTACCGTCGCTTGGCTTAGGCTCATATCATTGGCTATTTCACCTATGGTCACTTGACCTTTATCGCGTATGGTTTGCAGCAGCAAAATTTGCGGTGCGGTAAGACCGGTCGTTTTGGCCAAATGTTTTGAGTGTAGGTCTGTGGCGCGGATCACTCGACGTAGTGCTATCAACACTTCTTCTATGCTATTCATCTTGGCTCCAATCAAGCACTAATCATTAAGCGTAGCAGCGAGTATAAAACGAATTAGTTTTAATACTAAGTAAATTTTCGTGGTATCTAAGGCCTATCACTTTCACTAAATTAATAAAAAATTAATCATTACTGGGGCGGTGAGTTCAGGAGACCCAAGCTTTAATGTGTCAACTCTATATAGTTGATTGATTTTTAATGGTTTAAACCTGGTTTTAGACGATTTATTCATTAGCTGTTGGTGGGCTAAATTATCCGAAAAGAAGCAGGGTTTTCAAAGAGAGCAAAAAGATCAGGGGTAGAGAAATGAAAATACTTTGTGTACTATATTTAGTGTTCTAAGTTATTTTTATAGGTTTAAACGGATAAATGAATGCTTTTATCCTGGTTTTTTTGTTTCTTTACTTCTAGTTAGTTGGAAGGTTACCAAGGATGAAATTGCTGTAATCAATAGTTTTTCTTTTACATCTATAAAGATTATTTAACCCTAACTATTTCAGTTCTAAATAAGGAGTTATTTTGTCTTCCATGCAAAAGATAGTGTTAAGCCAACCGGATTTATCAGATGGTATGGCTGTTTCTCGACTTGTTGCATCTTGCCCCCCCCTAGATACCAATTCCGGATACTGTAACTTTCTACAATGCGGTCATTTTTTAAGTACTTCAGTAGCAGCTAAGCTAGATGATGAGCTAGTTGGCTTTATCTCGGGCTACTTAGTACCTGAGCGCCCTGATACCTTGTTTATTTGGCAGGTTGCTGTATCCACTTCTGTTCGTGGCCAAGGTTTGGCTTCGGATATGTTGCAGCACATTTTAGATCGTACCGATTGTAAAGGGGTGCACTACATTGAAACCACTATCACCCAAGACAATCTAGCTTCATGGTCTTTATTTGAAAGTTTTGCCAATAAGCTCAGCGCCGAGATGACATCTAAGGTGTGGCTAAAAGAGCAAGAGCATTTTGAAGGGGAGCATGCGTCAGAATCTTTGGTTCGCATTGGCCCATTCAATAATCAACCGGTTAATCACTGCCCGCAAGTGATGGATATATTCAAAGAAATGGAATCCGAAGTGCAAAGTTATGCACGTTCATTTCCGCGCGTATTTAACCGTGCCAAAGGCGAATTTATGTGGGACGAATTTGGCAATCGCTACCTCGACTTCCTAGCGGGTGCGGGTACCTTAAACTACGGTCATAACAATGACTTATTTAAGCAAGCCTTGATGGATTACATTAAAGAAGATGGCATTACTCATGGCTTGGATATGCACACTAAGGCCAAAGGTGAATTCCTACAAACCTTTAATGACAAGATCCTAAAGCCGCGTGGCATGGAATACGTGATGCAATTCACCGGCCCAACCGGCACCAATGCGGTTGAAGCGGCGATGAAAATTGCCCGTAATGTGACCGGCCAGCAAAATATCGTTACCTTTACCAATGGCTTTCACGGTGTGAGCTTAGGTGCTCTGGCTGCCACGGGTAATTCACATCATCGAAATGCTGCAGGGGTTAGCTTAAGTGGGGTGCACCGCATGCCATTTGATGGCTACCTAGGTGACAACATTGACACCACGGAATACTTAGACAAGGTGTTGAGTGATTCAAGCAGCGGCATCAATTCACCGGCTGCAGTATTGGTTGAAACCGTGCAAGGCGAGGGCGGTATCAATGCCGCTAGCATTGAATGGCTACGTAACCTGCAAACGGTGTGTCGTAAGCATAACATTTTAATGATCATCGATGACATCCAAGCAGGTTGTGGTCGTACTGGTGATTTCTTTAGTTTTGAAGAAGCGGGCATAGAGCCCGATATTATCACCTTATCTAAATCCCTAGGTGGTTACGGTTTGCCAATGGCTGTGGTGTTAATGAAACCAGAGCTAGATCAATGGAAACCGGGTGAGCATAACGGTACTTTCCGTGGTAATAACTTGGCCTTTGTCGCTGCCAAAGCGGCCATTGACCATTACTGGAGCGACAATAAGTTCGCCAATGATATCAAGCGCAAAGGCCGCTACATTACCGAGCGTTTAAGCGAGATTGTAGAGCAATATGGCACCGGCAATTTTACCATTAAGGGGCGAGGCTTATTTCAAGGCATCAACTGTGTGAGCGGTGAATTAGCAGGAAAAATTACCAAAGCCGCTTTTGCCAAAGGTGTCATCATAGAAACCAGTGGCGCAGACGATCACATTATTAAGTTCTTTTGTCCATTGACCATTAGTGACGATAACTTACGCAAAGGTATCGATATCGTTGAATCCGCCATCGCTGAGGTTTGCGCTAAGGTCGACGATATTCCCGCTTCTGTGGTGTATTTCAAAGCGTCATAACGCAAATATGACCACCACCAAAACCATACAAGTTGGGCCTGGCGAACGCCGTTTGTTACCAAATGGCTGCTCTAGCTCAGGCTCATACCAGCTTACTTGCCTACGAGGTCAAGGTGCTTTGCGCATCATGTCTCGTAGCCAGATCTTGTCATTGGGCAATGGCGCAAAATTAACGATACCGGCAACAGAGATAGCCACCGTATCAGCGCGTTCACCCATGACCCTGTTGATAACCAAATTAGAAGAAAGAAATCATGATAGTTAGAGATTTAGCCACAGCCAATCAATCAAATCGTCGGATCGTGTCGCCAGATGGTAATTGGGAAAGTACCCGCTTATTGCTTAAGCAAGATGAGATGGGCTTTTCATTTCATATCACCACTATTTACAAGGGGGCCGATTTCCAAATGCATTATCAAAATCACTTGGAATCTGTTTACTGTATTTCAGGTAAAGGTGAAATTGAAAGTCTAGAAGACGGCAGCAAGCACAGTATCGCCCCTGGCACCATTTATATTCTTGATAAGCATGACAAACACATCTTACGTTGCAGCGAAGAAATGCAGCTCGCTTGTGTGTTCAATCCACCCCTAAACGGTAAAGAAGTGCATAACGCGCAAGGCGCTTATGAGCTAGAAGCTGAAGTGATCTAACTTCGCTATCGTGGCCAAATTTCGGTCACTCAGGGTTAACTGAGTAACCACCTAGGTTTGAGGGCCATGATTGCCATTGATTGAATGTTAAATGATAGATAGGAGTAGCATGCATACCGTAGAAAAAATTGGTGGCACATCGATGAGTGATTACGAATCGGTGCGCGACAATATCATCCTAAAACCCGGCGCCAATCAGCTTTACCAACGTGTCTTTGTCGTATCTGCATACGGCGGCATAACCGATCAATTATTGGAATACAAAAAGACAGGCCAAGCAGGCGTTTATGCACTTTTTGCCAACAGCATGGTGGATACAGGTTGGCAGCAAAAGTTGGTTGAATTAAAGCAGCAGTTGCTGGATATCAACGCGTCATTATTTGCTGCTGGAGAGCTACTAGAGCAGGCTAATGATTTTATCACCGTAAAACTCGACGACGCCGAGCAATGTCTACTTGATTTAAAAAGCTTATGTCAACATGGTCATTTTGAGTTGGCATCACATTTAAGTACGGTTCGTGAAATGCTGGCCAGTATCGGTGAAGCGCACAGTGCGTGGAACACAGCAGCCTTGTTGCAACGAGATGGGGTTAATGCCAAGTTTGTTGATTTAACGGGCTGGAGAAGTGAGCAACATATTTCGCTAGACCAAAGAGTCCAGCAGGCTTTTAAGCAGCTAGATCTAAGTGCTGAGCTGCCGATAGTGACAGGTTATGCCCATAGCGAAAAGGGCTTAATGTCGACCTTTGATCGTGGTTACAGTGAAATGACCTTCAGCCGAATTGCGGTGTTGACGGGCGCAAAAGAAGCCATCATCCATAAAGAGTTTCACCTAAGCAGCGCAGATCCACGTTTGGTTGGTGAGCGCAACGCGGTTCCAATTGGGCGCACTAACTATGATGTTGCCGATCAGTTGGCTAACTTAGGCATGGAAGCTATTCATCCAAAGGCGGCGAAAGGGCTGCGCCAACAAAATATCCCATTACGGGTTAAGAATACCTTTGAGCCAGAGCACGCGGGTACCTTGATCACCGGTGACTATGTTAGTGAATCTCCGTGTGTTGAGATCATTGCAGGGTGTAAACGCATCTATGCGCTTGAGTTATATGACCAAGATATGGCGGGTAATTTGTATCACTATGAGCGTGAGGTGCTGGATATTATCGCCAGATTTAAAGGCCATATTGTTTCTAAAGATATGAATGCCAATACCTTAACGCATTATTTATCGGCTAATTTAAAAACCGTGAAAAGAATTCGCGCCGCTATCGAAGCTCGGTTTCCTGAAGCCGAGGTTAACCAGCAGCGCGTGGCTATCGTGTCGGCGATAGGTAGCGACTTGAAAATTCCGGGTATTTTAGCGCGTACGGTTCAGGCCATTGCGACCCGCAATATCAGTGTATTGGCCATGCATCAGTCAATGCGTGAAGTGGATATGCAATTTGTCGTCAATGAAGCCGATTATGATGTGGCAGTGAAAAGCCTGCATGCAGCGTTAGTTGAAGTGCATAATCATGGGCAAGCCATATGCCTAGCCAGTTAATCCTAAGGATTAAGCTAGCGTTGGCTATTGTGTTAGCTGGGGTGAGTTTGAGCACCTTGGCTAATCCTGCAGCCGACCAAACTTCTCAGGACATCAGTTCGCAAGCCGAGCAAGTTATCGAGCAGCTAGAAGAGCCCTTATACAACCCATTTGTTGAGCGTTATGTACTGGATGAATTAAAGCAATTACGCAGTGAACAAGCGCAAACCAAACATGAGCTGATCCAGCAAATTGTCGATCGTGAACATCAATCGGTGGATCGGGCGGTTGCCTATGCTACTGATACCGTCACTTACTTCTTTTATTTGATCGCCGCAGCCACATCGGTATTAGTGATAGTTGGCTGGTCATCGATTAGAGAAATCAAAGACCGCGTGCATACCTTGGCTGACGAAGAAATTAGCAAGCTGATCAATGAATATGAAAAACGTCTTGCAGCTATCGAGGCTCAACTACAGCAAAAAACTCAGCACATTGAAGAAAACCGTGAAGAAATAGAGCGAACCCAAGAGGTGCAATCCCTTTGGTTACGGGCGCAGCAAGAGAGCTCATCGGCTAATAAAATTCTTATTTACGACGAGCTATTAAAGCTCAGACCCAATGATTGCGAGGCCTTAACGTATAAAGCGGATGCGGTATTGGAGCTAGATGAACCGCAATGGGCTGCCAATCTTTGTCACCAAGCGCTGAAGATAGATGAGGAAAATAGTCATGCTTTTTATCAACTAGCTTGTGCTTATACCGCCATGGGGCAGTTTGATGAAGCGATAAAATACTTATTAGAAGCCATTAGTCGCAGTGAAAGCTATCGTGAGGAATTAAAACAAGATCCGGCTTTGGCCTCTTTGCTAAAGCAGCCTGCTTTTGTTGATTCCTTAAAAACGAGTTAATACTAAAGTTCATACTCAAAGCTAACACTCAAATTTTATGTTTAGTTATCTAAATAATTTTAGCTTGCTCAATAACAGAACTATGCTTAGATAACATAGCTGTGTTCTTAAGTTGTTTACTTAATAAAGAGCAAGCGATACATAATCTCAATGGCTAGATGAATGTAAGTTGTTACAGCACTAACTTATTTTGAGGCTTGTAGGGAAGGTTAATGTCAACAATTTTAGAAGTTAACAATCTGTTTTTTTTTGAAGAGTAGAGAGTGGCTTTTGCTCGGTGAGCGTCAGTTAATAGCGCTGGATGAGCCGGATAACAGGGACATGCTAACAGCGCCCCTTTGAATAAAAGGGACGCTAGATATCATAACAACTTAATGGTTAAAGCTGATTAATGTATTGCTTAAAGCGCTCTTGAGTTTCTTTGTCGGCTTTTTGGTACCAAAAGTGCAACATTTCCTCGGCGGTATTATCCGCTTTGGGTGCAGCTTGTTTAGCTGAAGAATGAGTGCTGTCAGCGGTCTTTGCTGAGGTGCTTGACTTGGTTGTCGCGGCAGCTGTGGTTGCAGCGACAGTGGTTGCTGCAATAGCACTGGTTGTTGCAACTGCCGAGGTTGAAGCCGAGGTTAACGCCGCTTTACCGCCCGCTTGGTTATAAGCTTTGGCTTCGTCATCGTAGTTGCGACCTATCTGAAAGCCTTCTTTTGTTAAGACATCTTCCTTAACAGCCACTACCTTACCGGCTTGATCAAGTAGCCGCCAGTCTAGGTTTTCAATGTTATTTTTAGCTTCAAGGGCACTGCGGTATTTAGGTAAGTCAAAGTTTAAACGAGCATCGCTCGCTTCAAATGTGGCTATGATGGTTTTACTTTGCAACTGAATGTCATCGCCACCTTGGCTGTAAATAGGTGCGTAGCGAAACACGATTTGGTTTTCGCCATCGGGTAGAGTCAGCTTTTTGTCGCTGGCGAACAAACCGCCTGAGAGTTCGGCGTCTGCTTCATTGGCCGCTAATATTTCTACATCACTGGGTACAGTTAGTTGTACTTCAGCCAGCGCGCTGGCGCTTAAAGCTAGCGACACGGCACAAGTTAATAACTTGAAAGAATTCATAAATGACATCCTAAGGAGAGATTTTTTAAGCATAAGAGGTTGCCCCGTAACGGCAGCAAATGCAAGTATCCTACATGAGAAAAATGATATCTTGGTTATATTTGTTGATGTCTTTAATAGTAGTCGGCTAACAAGGGCTGCTATTGATACGCTCAGCCCTAAAATCTTAATCTGACGGCGATAAAAAAACTTGGTGTTGAAAGCGTTGTACCATGAGATCAATGAAGGCGCGAACCTTAGAGGAGGAATGGTGGGATTCTTGATGGATAATATGTATGGGTAACGCCCGAGTTTGATAGTCGTTTAACAGTAAACAGAGTTGCTTATTCGCAATTGCGTCTGCGACTTGATAGGAAACTGCACGAGTAATACCTAAGCCGGAAATAGCGGCTTCAATGGCTGCTTGATTAGTGGTGACGGTTAATCTAGGTTGGATCCGCTGTGCGAATTTGTTGCTCTTATCCATAAATTGCCAATCTCGTGAAAAGTCATTGGAATTAGAAGCTATCAAGGTATGGTGCTTTAGCTGATTGGGATGACTTGGCTGGCCATGGCGTTTTAAGTAATCGGGTGAGGCTACCGTGACTAAGCTAACTTCACCGACTTTTCGCGCTCGCATTCCTGAGTCTTTAAGCTCGCCTATGCGAATAGCAAGATCAAACCCTTCTTCCAATAGATTTACAGTACGATCAACAAAAGCGGCATTGACCTTAGTTTCGGGGTAGCTTTGTAAATACTCTAATACCACAGGTAACACATGCTGCTGACCAAACAACACAGGTGCAGTGATGGACAAATTGCCCTTAGGTTCAGAGTTTATGCCCATAATTGCTTGATTAGTGCGCTCAATGTCTTCAAGAATACGGCGAGCATCCTCAACATAGTGTAGCCCTGCTTGGGTTGCTCTCACGCAGCGCGTGGTGCGCTTTAGCAAGGTGACACCTAAGTTCGCTTCTAAACTGGCAATGGCGCGCGAGACCGTTGGTGTTGATGTATCAAGGGCTTTGGCTGCTGCGGCAAAACTTTCGTTTTCAGCCACGGCAACAAATACTCTCATCAAGTGTAACTGGTCCAAGCTGGGCTCCTATTGTTTCATTATGTGAAACACTGATTTGTTTATCTTGGTTATTCTTTTACTAATCGTATTTTGTCACTATGACTAGGTCAACCCCAAGGCTGGTTAAGTGTGATTGGTTGAGCTGACAGGGGAAGACATACACAGCTTGACTCTACAAAAACTAGGAACGAATAATGAAACAGTTAATTCAACCTTTGCTTGCAGGCGTGGGAGCCGGTATTGCTATTTTATTGTTGGCCATCTTACGCGCTTGGCAAGGCGTCGACCTTTGGTTAATGGCTCCCTTTGGTGCTACCGCAGTATTGGTTTTTGGTGTGCCAGCGAGCCCTTTAGCCCAGCCTAAGAATGTTATCTTTGGCCATTTAATAACCAGTATGATTGGATTATGTTTTTCCCATTGGGTCGGCGTTACGCCGTGGTCGCTTGCTGTTGCAACAGGGCTTGGCGTGTTTGCTATGTTAGCGACTAAAACCACCCATCCACCCGCAGGAGCCAACCCCATATTAATCATGCTGTTGATGCCCGCTTGGTCGTTTTTAGTAAACCCTGTGCTAGCAGGCTCGATACTCATGGTACTGATCGCACTCTTGATTAACCAAGGCGCTCGATACTGGCGCTTGAGCCCCACGAATTAAGGTATATAGAGTATCATTTCATCCATGCCGACAGTGATATTAGGCGGTAATGGATAAGCCGAGTTCAGCGTCGAGTTTAACAAAAAGCTATCCAGCTCATGGCTGATATGGGTGAGCACCCATTGTGAGTCCGGTAAGCGTCGAGCAAAATCGATGACTTGAGTTAAATTATTGTGATTGCTATTCACAATCAAGGGGGAGTAAGAGCAATCAATCACTATCAATCGAGGGGCGCATTGGATTAACTGCTGCCAAGTTGCATCGGGCAAACCTTGGGTATCCGTGAGGTAGGCTAGGCAATCTCGTTGCTGGTTTGATTCATATTCAAATAGATAACCCTGACAAGGCCGTGAATGGTTTAGCGCCAGCGGGGTAATGGTTAATTCAGGCAGATTGCTAAGATGAAATGGCATGCCCACTTGATTGGCGGGTTGGAACGCCAGTAAACCGGGATGCTTGTACAAATCGTCACAACCTAATGGATCGTCGGGGCGATAAACTGGGATCTTAGGGGCTAAGCCCCAGCGCAATGAAAACAAGGCATGAACATGATCCATGTGAAAATGGGTCAGTAAGATAGCGTCAATGCTCCCAGCGGGAAAACGCTGCATCAATTGAGGGTGATTAGCGTCAAGTAAAATGTGTCGTCCCGCCACAGTTAGCTGCGCTGAGCATAACTGGCGAGCCCATTGCGGCTGTGCGATTGCCCGTTGGCAAGCAAGGCAATCACAGCCGTAGACCGGCGCGCCTTGCACATTACCGGTTCCCAATAACGTCAGCTGCATAGTATCCTTTCCCGTGATTAATGAATGTCGCCGATAATTTTGCAACTGATATCAGCACCTTGAGCAACTGCTCGCCGTAGTAGGCATAGCGTCGCAGGTTTGCTTTATGTAGGTTAACAATAAGTTTCCGGCGTGCTCAAGGGAAGTATTATTGTCTATCACTATGTCGGCAGGGCAATGCTGCAAGTCTTGATGGCGCGCCAAACGATGGGCAATTTGCTGGTGGTCTTCCCGCCCGCGTTGGGCTAATCGCGTGGCTAGGGTGGCGGCAGAGACATTAATCAGGATCACCTTGAGCTGCTCACCAGCGACGCGCTTTGCTTGCGCTATCTCGGCGCGCGAGCCATTGACGAGCACGCTTTGACCTTGTGCTAGCCGCTCAAGTACCTGTTTATCAATGCCATAGCGGTGGCCATTGGCTTGCCATTGCAAAGCAAAACGATGTGACTGGGTGGCAAATTCAGCCGCCGGTAAATAATGGTGTTGTTCAATGCCGTTATCGCATGGGCGCGAAATAGTGCGCGGTGCAAAATACAGCTGTTGCATGCTGGGTTGCTGGCGTAACCAGTCCAGCAAGCTATCCTTGCCAGCCCCCGAGGGGCCGACAAGGTAAAACAAATAGCCGCGCGTGGATACCTGTGCCATTAAAACACCCGCATTCCTTGACGCCATACTTGGATCACGCGCAGACGTTGCTGATAGGGCATTGCCAGCACCAAATCGGCGCGCTTGCCTTCGGCTATCTCACCGCGATCGTTAAGCCCAATTACCTGAGCTGGAGTAAGGCTCACCATGTTAATGGCCTGACTTAACGTATATTGATTGCTATTGGACAGTGCGACTTGGTAGGCGGCATCCAATAAGCTGGCAGGATAATAATCCGATGACAGCAAATCTAACACGCCAGCATCGGCTAAGGTTGATGCCGCCACGTTACCTGAGTGTGAGCCGCCGCGAATAATATTGGGAGCTCCCATCATGACTTTTAAGCCGAGCTGATGAGAAGCGCTAGCCGCAGCAACCGTGGTGGGAAACTCGGCAACTTGGCAGCCCAATTCCGCCGATTCTTGGGCGTGGGCGACGGTGGCATCGTCATGGCTGGCTAAGGTTAAATGTCGCGCTCTTGCTTGCTCGGCAATGGCGCGGCGATTGCTATCAGACCAGCGCAGGGCGGCTTGGGTTTGTTCGGCCTCAAAGGCAGCCATTTCTTGATCATTGAGGCCATACTTGCCCATGTAGTAAGTGCGGTATTTGTCACTGTCAACAAACTGTCGTTGGCCCGGTGTGTGATCCATCAATGACACCATGGCAATGCTAGAATCTTCGCCATGGAATTTATCCACTAAGGTAGTGAACATGTCGAAGGTATCGGCATTGGGCAATTCACAGCGTAAATGCAGCTTATGCTCGGCGCGGTTATGGCCGGCATGTTGGCTGTTAACTATGGTGGTTAGCATGCGATCTAAGTTCGCCAAACGGGTGCCTTGATCGTTAATGTAACCGATAGCAACGGCATCAAGCACGGTGGTAATGCCACTGGCTATCATCAAGGCATCATGGCTGGCCATGGCCGATTCACCGGGCCAATTAACCTTAGGTCGCGGGGTAAAAAACTTCTCTAAATTATCGGTGTGCAGCTCAACCAGCCCCGGTAGTAAATAGCCGCCTTGGCCATCAATGGCGCTGGGAGCGTGACTTGGTTGATCGCTTAAGGTGCGGATCACGCCATCACTGATTTCAACTGAGCCATGGATAACCTGATTGGCTAGCACCATGTGGACATTGGTAATGATCATCTTGTTTTCCTATTGGCTGATGGGGGCTGGGGTGGATTGCATCGGGTGAATGCGATCCGCCACGCGATCGCGCACCCAAGTGTCATGAAAAATGCCAACGATGGCAGCGCCATTGGCTTTTGCTTGTTCAATCAGGGTGATGACTTGATTGGCGTTATGTTGATCGAGCGATGCTGTGGGCTCATCTAAAAGCAACAGCGGATAATCCAAAGCAAAGCCGCGGGCGATATTCACCCGCTGTTGCTCGCCGCCTGAGAAAGTGGCGGGGGCTAAATGCCAGAGTCGTTCGGGTACATTAAGGTGGCTCAATAACTGGCTGGCTTTAGCCTTGGCTTGTACTGGGTCAATCCCTACCTCTAGCTGTGGCTGCATTACGATGTCGAGCGCGGATAAGCGCGGGATCACCCTTAAAAACTGACTGACCCAGCCGATGGTTTGTTGGCGCAATTGTAAAATTTGTCTTGGGCTGGCCTTGGCGAGATCCAGCCATTGGTCTTGATGGCGCAGTAAAATTTCACCCTGATCGACCTGATAGTTGCCGTATAAGGTTCGCAACAAGCTTGATTTACCGGCACCCGAGCTGCCGCTCAGCACCACGCATTCACCGCTGGCCACAGTGAGTTCGTGATTGGCGAGCACGGTTAATTGCACGCCGCCTTGGTTATGCAAGACAAAGGTTTTATGAATGTTCTTGGCGATGATTAATGGTGTCATGGCGGTGTCCTTATTGCTGTAACACAGAAGAAACAAGCAGTTGGGTGTAGGGATGTTGCGGGTCATCTAACACCCGATCGGTTAACCCTGATTCAACCACTTGGCCTTGTTTCATCACCATGATGCGATGACCCAATAAACGGGCGACCGCCAGATCATGGGTCACAATCACCACCGCCAGTTGCAGCTCACTGACTAGCTTACGAATCAGATCCAGCAACCGAGCTTGTACCGAAACATCAAGGCCGCCAGTGGGCTCGTCCATAAACACCACATTGGGCTGGGTAACTAGATTGCGGGCAATTTGCAGGCGCTGAGCCATGCCGCCAGAAAAGGTAATCGGTAAATCGTCCATGCGCGTAACATCAATCTCAACCGCTTCAAGCCAATGCTTGGCTTGGCTGCGAATGTCACCAAAATGGCGATGACCCACTTCCATTAAGCGCTCACCAATATTGCCACCAGCAGAAATGCGTGGTCGTAAACCGTCCATAGGGTGTTGATGCACTATGCCAAACTCATGGCGCATAATTTTACGTCGCTGCGCTTGCGATATTTGATACAAGCTGGCGCACTGGGTTTGGTTTTGGTAGAACACTTCGCCTTGTTGCGGCGCTAAGCGTCCCGACAAGGTCTTCAATAAGGTAGTTTTGCCTGAGCCTGATTCGCCAACGATGGCCAATACCTCACCGCGATATAAGGTTAAATCAAGGGCACTAAAGCCTTTATTTGGGCCATAGAGCTTGGCTATTTGGTTGGCCCATAACAAAGGTTGCTCGGTGCTAAGCAGCCCGGCTTGGCTGGGTGCTTGTTGTTCGCCATGGCTTAGCGGGTAAGCGAGGTTATCCATGTTGCGGCTCCTGCGCGGCGTTGAGTTGTTGTTGGCAATAATCGGTGTCTGAGCAAACAAACATACGGCTACCCTGATCATCGACTAACACTTCATCCAAAAAGCTGTCACGACTGCCACATAAGTGGCATGGCTCATGCCATTGCTGAATGGCAAAAGGGTGGTCGTCAAAGTCGAGGCTACTGACATCGGTATAGGGCGGAATGCAATAAATGCGCTTTTCGCGCCCCGCACCAAATAGCATTAACGCGCTCGACTGATGCAGTTTGGGATTATCAAATTTAGGAATGGGTGAGGGATCCATTAAATAACGTTGATTCACCATCACAGGGTAGGCATAGCTGGTGGCGATATAGCCGTATTTAACAATGTCTTCATAGAGTTTTACCTGCATCACCCCATACTCGCCTAAGGCGTGCATTTTCTTGGTTTCTGTTTCACGCGGCTCAATAAATCGAAGGGGCTCGGGGATCGGCACTTGAAATACCAGTATTTGCCCCGCTTTTAAGTCTTGTTCGGGGATCCGATGGCGAGTTTGAATGACAGTGGCGGCCTCGGTGTGAGTGGTGGTATTGACTTGGCAGACCTTGGCAAAAAATTGGCGAATCGACACCGCATTGGTGGTGTCATCGGCGCCTTGGTCGATGACCTTAAACGTATCTTGCTGGCCTAAAATGGCGGCGCTGATCATGATCCCGCCCGTGCCCCAACCATAAGGCATGGGCATTTCTCGACCACCAAAAGGCACTTGGTAACCCGGTATGGCCACCCCTTTTAGGAGTGCGCGGCGGATCATGCGTTTACTGTGCTCATCTAAGTACCCTTCATTAAATCCGGTATTGGCGCTTTGATTGTTTAGGTGCTGACTAAGGCTTTTCATCTGCGGTCTCACTGATAGGGGCTGAGGTGACATGAGGTGTGGGCGCATCTGTGATGGCGGCATGGGTTTTGGTCGATGTTGTAGCCGTGCTGCTAGCGCTTGCTTCATCACCTGCTTGATGCATTTGTCTTAGCAGCACCAACTCAGATTGAAAGTCGACATAGTGCGGCAGCTTCAAGTGAGACACAAAGCCTGCCGCTTCCACGTTGTCGGCATGGGCTAACACAAATTCTTCATCTTGGGCTGGGCTGTTAACCGGCTCGTCGTAGCGTTTAGCTTGTAGTGCGCGATCGAGCAGCGCCACGGCCATGGCTTTGCGTTCATTAAAGCCAAAGGCTAAACCATAGCCACGGGTAAAGTGGGCGGGAGCTTGTTTGGGTTTATGAAAGCCATTGACCATCTCACACTCGGTGAGCAGCACACTGCCAATTTCAATGCTAAAGCCAAGCTCTTCAGGGCTAATTTCCAGTGCGACTTCGCCACAGCGAATTTCCCCGGCAAAGGGATGATTGCGGCCATAGCCCCGTTGCGTTGAATAAGCCAGCGCTAATAAATATCCTTCATCGCCTCTGCTTAGTTGCTGCAGTCGCGCCGAGCGCGAACAAGGGTAACTTATGGCGTGGGCGGTGATATCTTCAGGTGTTGCACCGCTGTCTACTTCGGGTTGAGCAAGCTGCTGTTGCTCAAGGGCTTGAAACACTTTACTAAAGCTTTGCTGCTTGGTTGAGGCTGACTCGGAACAGGCAGAGTTTGCTTGCTCGAGGCTCTCTTGTGAGTACCTGTCTTGCGCGCCTTGGGTTGTCGACGCTTGCGCCAGTAATGAAAAGTCTAATAAACGGTGGCTATAGTCATAGCTTGGCCCCAGTTGCTGGCCGCCGGGCAAGTCTTTATAGATGGCGGAAATGCGTCGCTGCACTCGCATTTTGGCGCAATCCAGTGGCGCACAAGTCAGCAACATCGGCAAGGTGGTGCGATAGGCGCGCAGTAAAAATATCGCCTCAACTTGATCGCCACTGGCTTGTTTGATTGCCAGCGCTGCCAATTCGCGATCATAAATACCGCCTTCTGTCATAACCCGCTCAACCGCGAGGCTAAGTTGCTCGGCAATTTGCGCCACGCTTAACTCGGCAATGCGAGTATCACCGCGACGTCGCTTGGCTTGCTGCTGGTGGGCGGCTTTAATGGCTTTTTCACCCCCTTTTACTGCTACATACATGGGGCTAGCTCCACTTTGGTGGTACGACTAATGGCGATAACGGACTGCTCACAGCAGAACAACATATCAATGCCAAGGGGATAAGCGTGACTGGGCTGAGTTAGATAATGAATGATTTTGGGGTGCAGTTCGCCCAGTTGCACGGTGCGTGGCTGAGCAATGCCGGGGCCAGATAAGGTGAATGCTGGCCCTTGGTTAAATGACGTTGATTCAATGACTAAGGTGGTGCTGTGCTCGGGCTGTTCGTCGCTACCGGCATTAAGCTTGGCAAAGTTAATACTTTCTTGGCTGGCAACCACCGCAAAATGCGCGTTGATCAAGCTGCTTGGCTTAGTGTTGCAATGAAAAGTAAAGTTGCGCTGCGCTTGGGTGATATCGCTATCGACGGCGAAGTTTTCTAAATAGGGGCTTAAATACAGCGGGGTTTGCTGATCGCATAAGCATAAAATGATCTGTGAGGCAGCGGCGCTGAGCGGGCGAAATCCCGCATGTTTATCTAACTTCACCTCACGTCCTGGCTCACTCATCGCACTGAGCAATTGGCGAAAGCAGGCTTGGCTGTTTTCAACTGGCTGGCTAAAGCCGGGGGCGATGATGCTCATGCGTCTTCTCCTCTGACAACGGTGAAAAAATCAACTTGAGTGGTGGCCATTTGCTCGGCCACTTGTTGCTGTTGTTGTTTGATCAAGTTGGCTAACGGGGCTATTAGCTGCGTTTGTAACTGTCCTTGGCCTTGGTTTTGCTGTAATAGGGCATCGGCCACGGCAATCAGCAAGGCATGGTGTTTATTTCTACCTTGCAAATAGCCATAGCCGGTGGTGCCATCGGCTAAGCGAATGGCGGCGCGGGTAACCGTGGTATCGGCAAAATTAAACCGTTCGCCACTGCCGCCAACACGGCCCTGAATGCGGGCTAGGCCAATTTCGGGTTGGCGTATCACTTCACATTCAGGATCTAAATTTAAATCTTGCCAATGGCTCAGCACCGCCTCGTAAGGGGCGCAAGCCAGTACCGATAGCCAATGTTGGCGGCTTGGCTGGTGGTAACCTTGGCTATTAGCTTGGCTATTAGATTGGTGATTAGCTTGGTCGGTCATAATGGGTGCTCCAAACTCAGTTCGAGCAGCTCAGCTCGGGTGTGTGAAATAGAAAACTCAAACGGCTCACCTTGCTGATTAATATTCACGCTACGCAAAGTGAGCAAAGGACGGTTGATAGGCATGTGTAAGTGGTCACAATCACTGGCGCTGGGCATGGCCGCGCCAATCAAGGTGTGCTTACGCCTTAGCTGAATATGGCATTGATTGCGCAATAACTGGTGCACCGAGCCCGTTTGATACTGGGCCAGCGCCGCCTGATGAGGGCCGCAGACAAAGTGATGAACAATGACACTGACCGGGCGCTGGTCTAAACAGCGTAAGGTGGTGAGTTGTATCACGTCGGTTTGTACAGGTATGGCTAATGCGTCGGCCACTTCAGCACTGGCTGGACATGTGGTTAAGCTCAGCCTAGTACTACTGGGGGCGGCGCCCAAGGTTAAAATGTTATCGGTGAATTTAGCGCCAGCATGCAGCGGGTAACGGATCGGGCTATTAATCACTTTAATGCCCTTACCTTGTTGGCGTAATAGCCAGCCCTTGGCCACCAGCTGATCCACCGCGCGGCGCAGGGTATGGCGATTAACTTGATAGCGGTCGGCCAAATGTTGCTCGGGCGGTAGATACTCACCCGCTTGATAGCGCTGGCTAATTTCTTGCTCTAGGCTATGGGCGATTTCTTGATAGCGTGCCATGGCAGGTCTCGTTCACTAATGCTGTTAAATAAAGTGTTTGCGAATACGTTGAGAGCCAAAGTCTAATAAACTGACCGTGACAATAATGATCAGCATCACGGCGCAGGTTTGCGGAAACATAAAGCCGCGAATACTTTCCCATAAAATGACGCCAATGCCGCCAGCCCCAACCATGCCGACCACCGTGGCCGAGCGCACATTAGATTCAAAGCGATACAGGGAAAATGAAATCCACAAAGGCAATACTTGCGGGATAACGCCGTAGACGATTTCTTCGAGTTTATTGGCGCCGGTGGCTCTCACGCCCTCGACTTGGCCGGGGTCGATGGCTTCGACCGCTTCGGAAAACAGCTTGGCTAATACCCCTGTGGTATGGATAAATAACGCCATCACTCCAGCAAAGGGGCCAAGACCCACGGTAACCACAAATAGCATGGCAAAGACCATTTCATTAATGGCTCTGGCGGCATCCATTAAGCGTCGTGTGGGTTGATAAACCCAAGCTGGCACCATGTTTTCGGCGCACATTAATCCCAGCGGAATGGACAACACAATGGCAAATAACGTGCCCCAAATGGCGATGTGTAAGGTCACTAACATTTCTTCAAGGTAGTAACCAAAATCGGTGAAATTAGGCGAAAGAAATCAGCACCCAGTTCAAGCATATTGCCGGCATCGTGATAAATTTTCATCGGCGCAATTTCGGCGCCTTGCCAAGACCAAGATAAGATGGCGATAAGCAGCGCCATCGCAAACAATTGCCACCAAGAAAGTCGGCGTTGATCAAAGTGAGATGAGTAGTCGTCGCTGCGCGGCTCGGTAACGTTAGTGTTCATGCAAATACCACTTAAAACCGTCGGAGCTTGTGCATTGGTGCCAAGTCCGACGTTGATTGATTAGCGTGAGGTTAAGCTAGGCCTTGGCGACAGCATCGCCGATGGCATTGCCGACAGCATTGCCAAAGCAGTGTCCAGCAGGCCAGCCTAACTTAACCCGTGTGATGGAAGTGGCTTAGTTAGCCATGGCCATCAGGGCGTTTTGTTGGCGTGTTAGCTCAGCTAGCTCGGCATCGATAACGCTAAGTTGCTGTTGTTTTTTGGCCGCTGCCAGCTCTGGGTCGTTTTCGATCTTAAGGCGGTTTTTAAACAGCACTAGCTGACGAATAGGGATGAGTTGCAGGTCGCTAGAGGCTTTAAACGGAGCCCATTGTAGTTTTTCTAAAATCGCTAACTCTTCTTTGTCGCCGGTTGTGCCGTAAGTCATAAAGAAGTTGTAGACTTTTTCTTTGGCATCTTCGGGTAGGTTTTTACGCCATACAATCGGATCGGATGGGATCAGAGGCGACTTCCAAATCACTTTGAGTTGGGCAAACTTTTCCGGCGCCGTCATTTTTAGGCGATCCATGTTTTCGGTGTTACCCGTGGCTACGTCTACTTGCTTAGCAGCAGCGGCAAGGGCGTTGGCTTCATGGCTTGAGTTCATCGAGCGTTTAAACTCAGAAACATCAACATTGTTTTTGGCAAACACATAGTAAGATGGCACCAAAAAGCCCGATGTTGAGTTTGGATCGCCATTACCAAAGATCAGCTCTTGGCGGTTTGCTAGCACGTCTTCAAGGCTGTTTAGTTTGCTGTCCTTGTGTGTAACCAATACGCTCCAGTAACCTGGGTTACCCGTTACATCAACGGTTTGGGCAAAGATTTCGCCACCCGCGCGATCCACCGCTTCCATCGCTGATTTGTTGCCATACCATGCCACGTCTACCTTGTTAAAGCGCATGCCTTGGATAATGCCGGCGTAGTCAGGGGCAAAAAATGCTTTTACCTTGTAACCGGTTTTTTGCTCCATTGCGGCTAAAAACGGCTGCCAAGTAGTTTTCAGGTTTTGCTGTGATTCGGTCGAGATGATCCCGAAGTTAATGGTATCCATTTCTTCTTGGGCAAAAACAGGGCTTGCAGCCGCGGTAGTTAGCGCCAAGGTGGTTGCCAAGGTGGCATTTTTAATCAGCTTTAACATATCTACACAGTTCCTTTATTTTATTAGGCCGTTTTGGCCCAGAGTTGAGGTACAGAATCGGTTTCAGGGGTATTCGGGGCTTGGCTACCATACAAAGCGGCCAGCGTGGCCTCGTCTAGTTGCTGGCTGTTGCCATCAAAGAAAATCTCACCTTGTTTAAGGGCGACTACCCGTGGGCAATAGCGTAGGGCGTAATCGACTTGGTGTAAGGTCACCACCACGGCGATGCCTTCTTGTTGATTTATGTCGCGTAAGATTTCCATCACGATGCGTGACGATTCGGGATCTAACGAGGCGATGGGCTCATCGGCCAAGATGATTTTGGCCTGTTGCATTAAGGCGCGCGCAATGGCAACGCGCTGCTGTTGACCGCCGGACAAATTGGAAACCCGCTGCTGAGCAAATTCGGCTAAGCCAACCCGCTGCAGGGCTGCCATGGCCCGTATTTTTTGGTCGCGGCTAAATTGACCGGTTAAACTGCGCCATAACGGTGTTGAGTTGAGTGCGCCAATCAGCACGTTTTGCAATACCGTAAGCCGGTTAACCAAGTTAAATTGTTGAAAGATATAACCGGTTTGGCCGCGACTGGCGCGTACCGTGCGACAATAGCGCCCGCCTTGTTGTACTGCCAATCCAAGCACGGTAACTTGACCTTGGCTTGGAGAGGTCTTGTCGGCGCAAACAAGGCCGTTTAAGTGACGAAGTAAGGTAGATTTTCCCGAGCCAGAAGGCCCTAGTAGCGCCACCATTTCACCTTGTGCTACCTCAAGAGAAATATCTTTAAGGGCATGGTTATCACTAAAATGTTTGTTGAGCTGCTGAACTGAAATGACCGACATAATGACATCAACTTCTGCTGTGATTTGGTTATAAACTAGGCAGAAAATGTGACAGTCAGCTTATCTAGATATGTCCACTTGGTTAAACTTTGATGGTGGTTTTATGACCAATATTGATGGCTTAAACAGCAAGCCAATGGCCACACTTTTAAGTGATGTTGGTAAGTCATCATATCTGAACGACTTCAAATCCTTTGATCATTTACAATCGAGGTTGATCATTTCTAAGTACTAACGGGTCATAGGTGGGAGGTAAGCTAAAATGTTTTTGCCCAATTATGAGTTGAGCTGACTAGAAAAATGCTGAGTAACGCTAAAGCCATCTTGCACCAAATACAGCGCTTGCTATTGCCGTTGTTGCAACAGCTACTGGGGATTGAGCCACCGAGCCAAACCTCGCGCACTTGCCCTTGCTGCCAAGACAGCATGCGCGGCATCTGTATCCTGCGACCGAGATAATCACCCCCGCAAGGACGCAATAAGGCTGGCATAAAAAACATGCTCGCCCCTTGCATCCATCCCGCTCGCCTTGAAAAAAGCACTCAGGCTAAGCGCGGCCAACGCAGCATCGCGTAATTTACTTAATAAAGAGGGGAATCGAGCTTATCGAGGCTCCGGGGATAATCCTGCGTTGTCCAACACCCGAATAACGTGTCGGCTGCGCGACATCTATTCTTTTCTGTTAGCAATAACTTACGACAATGCTTGTCTCATTTTACGACCACCAACAGGACTCAAACCGTTTTTTTGATAAAAGTTTAACGTACGTTCAAATTCAGGTAGAGGCGGCGTACATAATTCAATACATGACCATTCATTCTTATTACCATACTTTTTCACCTGTTCAATTAACATTGAACCTATTCCTGAAGCTCTAAAATCAGGTGAAACGTAAAACTCCTGTATGACACCGATTTTACCACCGGCATATAATGCATATGTTTCTGACATAGTTGCGACTGCAATGGGAGTATCGTTATGACTTCCAATAATTGCGGCATAGTGACCATCGTTAATTAACGTTTTACAACGTTCAATTGTGCCTGATAAATCTATATCAAAATGTGCGGTATTGGTTAATTCACATATTTCAGCAGTAAGATCTACAACTAAAGAACCTATTAAATCTACATCATTCACGGTTGCTACTCTAAAGCTAATTTCCATATACCCACTCGATTATTGCTAACAGCTTATTAGACCCTATAAAGGGGAGGATCAAACGCCCCAAAACGGCGACTAAAACATATCCACAATATTTACATTTATTTTATCTTGGGTAAACAGCAGTTTACCGATGTGGTTGTGGTATCAATATGATATTCCGACAAAACGGCGACTAATAATGTTATGCGGCAGGTGTTAACTCATTTTTGTCCAAAAACGATTTAGAGATTGATCAATCTTGATTGCCCCTTCCTTCGTCCTGTTGGTAGCTATTCGCCTTAATAATGATCAAGCTTTAGTGCTCATATAACTCTGTGAAGCTTGAAAAGGGGCATAACTGCTCAAAATATCCCCCCTGACAAGTGACACAGCAACACCGCAATCTGGGACACTTTTTCATCCGCTTGATGGGCAATACTGACGTTATCTGCAACAACGGAGCGTGGGTTTTGTTCAATCAAGCTATTTCATTGTCTATGGTGTTGGCGTTAGCCCCCTTTAAACTGGCCGTTACTTGGTTAATGGTGCTAGTTGAAAACCTTCTATTAATTATGCTGCCCTTATTCATTGGCAAAGCCATTGATGGGGTGTTGCAACAGCAAATGCAGCCGCTGCTGATGTTTGCTGCCTTACTCTTGATACTAGTGGCGGTGAGTGTGGCAAGGCGTTTTTACGATACCCGAGTGTATGGCGCTATTCGGGTTAAGTTGGCGCAGCGGGTGGAGCGTAAATTGCGCAGTGCTTCGGTGTCGATAACCGATGCGCGCTTGACTATGTCACGCGAGCTGGTGGACTTTTTTGAACATGAGCTTCCTACGGTGTTGACCGCTGTCATCCAGCTTATTGCCACGGTTGTTATCTTAGCCAGCTTTGCTGCTGGGCTGGCTTGGTCGGTGCTGCTCGCTGGGATAATCAGCTTGTTGGTGTTTGCTTTGTTTAGCTTGAAATTTAAACAGCTAAACAGCGCGCTAAATGATCAGCGAGAGCGTCAAGTGACCTTGCTAGGGCGGCGCAGCTGGCGTTTATTGGCGCAGCATTTTGAGCGCCTCAAAAGCTGTGAAATCAAGCTCTCCGATACGGAATCCGTTGTTTACGGTCTTATTTTTACCGTGCTGTTATCTTCGGTATTAGTCAACTTGTGGCTGGTCAGCGCACTCGATGCGCCTAGCACGGGGCAGGTGTTTGCCATCGTGACTTACTCTCTTGAGTTTGTCGATGCCGCGGTGCTATTGCCGATGGCGCTGCAAACCTTAACCCGATTATGGGAGATTACCGAACGCCTTAATCAGCCGACGCCCATTTTGCTCAGCGAGGAACACTCTCATGAAGTATAAAAAACTCGTTGCCCTGATGTTAGGATGCAGCGCCATCTTGTTCGCCCTTGTTGTGGTCGATGAGCTGGCTCCCGAGCCGCTAGCTGTGGCGACCAGTGCGCCGCCTTTGCCGGTTGTTAGCGTTATTCAAGTCACGCCAGCGGCGTATCAAGGCAGCTTGCAACTGTTAGCCACCACTTCGATGCGCTGGCCGATGCAGCTAAAGGTGTCCAGCAGTGGTCAATTGGCATGGCTAGATCCCAACATCGAGCCGGGCAGCTTAGTTAAGCAAGGTACGCCCTTGGCAAGGTTAAATAGCCAAGCCCTGCAAGCTAATTTAGCGCAGGCTCTTAGCGAGGTTAAACAAGCCGAGCTTAACCTTTTGCAAGCCAAGCATGAGCAAACCGTGGCGTTAAAAATGCTGTCACCTAATCAACGCTCTGATTTTGCCAGACGTAAACCGCAAGTGGCCGCGGCCAAGGCAGAGCTTGCGAGGGCGCAGCAAAACTATGCCAGCGCCGAAAAGTTACTGGCAGAAGCGACCCTTAGCGCGCCGTTTGATGCGGTGATCATGGCGCGCCATGTTAGTCCCGGCGAATGGCTAGAAGCAGGCCAAGTGACCTTTGAGATAGCCGCCAGTGATTCTTTGAATGTGGCGCTGCCGGTTTCTGAAATGCATTGGCAACAGGTACAAAATGCCCTGACTAAACCTAAGCTGAGTGTGATCAGTCGAGACGGTCAGGAGTGGCCGGCCACGGTGCGTTATATTTCGCCTCAGGCCGATGCTGTTACCCGCCAGCGCCAAGTGGTGCTGAGCGTGCGTGAGCCTTATCGCGCGCAGCAGCCACTCTTGCCAAACCAACAAGTACAGGTGCGCGTTACCCTTGGCGAGTTGGCGGATATTGCCAGCGTGCCCGCCAGTGCGCTCACCCGTGACGGTTATGTGTGGACCTTAAGCAAAGACAATCAACTGCAACAAGAATGGGTCAGTGTGCACGGTCAAGCCAATGAACAAGTGCAAGTGCGCTTTGCGCAAAACCCCAGTGCAACGCGCCAAGTGGTGCAATATCCCTTGGTGTCTATGTTAGCGGGCAAACACGTTGAGCCCTTGGCACAGTCGTCATTACTCGCCCAGCAAGGAGGCCGTTAATGGGCGCGTTAACAAAATGGTTTATTGAGCATAAGGTGGCCGCGAATTTATTAATGGTCGCCATTATTATCAGCGGGCTATTGGCGCTGACCAAATTACGGGTCGAGTCGTTTCCACAAATTGCGCCCTCGGCGGTGGTGATCAATGTGGCTTATCCGGGCGCCACTGCCAGCCAAATTGATGCCAGCATTACCCAAAGAATTGAACAAGCCATCAGTGGCATTGCAGGGATTAAGCAAGTCACCAGTCAATCCAGTGAAGGGTTGGCTAGCGTGGTGGTGCGTAAAACCAGCAGCTCCGACTTAGACAGATTATTGGATGAGGTGCGCAATCGCGTTGATGCCATTAATGGCTTTCCCCAGCAGGCAGAAAAACCGCAAGTAACACGCAACGAGTTTACCAACTTAGCCGCGTTTGTGATTGTGTCGGGGCCGCGCAGCGACAGCGAATTGCAGCCCATTGCTCAGCAAGTAGAGCAAGCCTTAACGCGCCATCCGGCCATTTCCAATGTTACAAACTGGGGCAAACGCGATGCGCAGCTGCTGATTGAGCCTGATCCCGATAAGATGCAAAAGTATGGTTTGAGCCTAGCGCAATTGGCGCAAACCATAGAGCAAATGTCACTGCTGTCGCGCAGCGGCGAGCTGCAAAGTGCCAGCGGCAAGATAGTGATCCGCGGCGATGGTTATGCCGATGATATGCAAAAGCTGCAGCGCTTAACCATTTTATCTGGCCCGCAAGGCACGGTTTATCTGGGGGATATTGCTAAGCTAAGCCGTGGTTATGAAGACAGCGGCGCGATAGTGCGCAATAACGGTGAGAGCGCCATTGCTCTCTTGGTCAGTACCAGCCAAAACGATAACTTATTAAAGGTTAGCGATGCCATTGCGCAAACCTTGGCGCAGCAACAAAAAATCCTGCCCGATGACATCATGCTAACCACCATGGCCGATATGGCTCCCTACATCGAAGAGCAGCTGTTTCGTCTTGGCGATAATGCGTGGCAGGGGCTGTTGATCGTATTGGTGATATTAGGGCTGTTTTTGCAATTGCGACTGGCCTTTTGGGTTGCCATGGGTATTCCGATTGCCCTTGCGGGCACCTTAGCGGCGCTGCAATTAACCCCGCACAGTATTAACGATATTACTCTGTTTGGCTTTATTTTGGTGCTGGGGATTTTGGTTGATGATGCCGTGGTGGTGGGCGAAGCCATTCATCATCAGCGCACTCGCCAAGGGGCAGTGCAAAACGACAGCCGCAAAGCAGCGTGGCTGGGGGTGAAATCTGTGTCACTGGCCACGGTGTTTGGCGTGTTGACCACCATAGCGGCGTTTTCGCCCATGCTGTGGATAGATAACGAAGTGGCCAAGGTGCTGTCGGGGTTTTCGCTGGTGGTGATTTTGGCGCTGCTGTTTTCGCTGCTTGAAAGTAAATTTATTTTGCCTGCGCATTTGGCTAACTTGCCGGCGCGTGAGTTTGACATTGGCTGGTGGGGGCGCGCTCAAGCTAAAGCCCAGGGGGCGCTGCGCGCATTTAATCAGCGCTGCTATCAACCTGTGCTAGCCAAGGCCATTAAATATCCGCTGGCGTTTTTATTGGGTTTTATTGCCATGGTGATCTTGGCCTACGGCATGTGGGCGACGGGCACTATTCGCAGCGCCGTGTTTCCCGATATTCCCGGTCGCTATATTAGCGCTCAGGTAGAGCTTGAAGATGATGCGCCCGCGCCACTGCAACAGCGTGCGCTAAGCCAGCTAGAGCAGCAAATGACCAAGGTAGCGATGGCGTTGCAACAGGAGTTTGAACTGAGCCAATCGCCAGTGGTTAACTTATTAGCTTGGTCTGATGGCGCAGGTGAAATAGAGGTGACCGCCGAGCTGACCAGCGAAGCATTAACCTTGTTACCCGCCAATATCTTACTGCAACGTTGGCGCAGCCAAACCGGTGTGATAGAGGGGGCTTATGCGGTGCAATTTAGCGCTGCCGAAGCGCCTGCGGGCAAGCCTTTACTCTCGATTCAAGCCCATGATCGCGCGCTGGCCAAGCAAGTTAGCCAAGAGTTAGCGCAGTATTTATCCGCCTTACCCGGCGTTGCCGATGTGTATGACGACGCCAAAGTCGGCCAAGCTGAAGTGCACTTACGGTTAAATCCATATGGCAAGCAGTTGGGATTAAGCCAAGCTAAGCTGGCTGAGCTTGCGGGTGAGGCCTTTGGTGAGCGTGAGTTATATCGTTTGCTAGAACAAGGCCAAGAAACCAAGGTTCTACTGAAATACCCCAAAGAGCGCGCCGCCAGCTTGGCGCAACTTGCGCAAACTAGGCTGTCATTAGACGATGGCAGCAGCGTATTACTGGCGGATGTGGCCGAGTTTGAATCGCTGCAACAGCCACAAGTGATCCATCGGCGCGATCGCGCCCAAGTGATTAATCTTTATTGGCGACAAGATCGTGATATTCAAGCGCCGGAGCAAACCTTAGCCCAGCTAAGTGAGCCATTAGCTCAGTTAGCGCTGCGCTATCCGCAAGTCGACATTAAGCCGGGTGGCGAATTTGCCGAACTAGCCGAGGTGAGCGAAGGGTTTAACTCGGCCATGTTGCTGACCTTAGTGCTGATTTATGTGTTGTTGGCAGTGCCGCTGCAATCCTATTGGCAACCATTGATCATCATGGTGGTGATCCCCTTTGGTTTTGCGGGGGCAATATTTGGTCATTACCTGATGGACTTACCCATTAGCTTATTATCTATGTTTGGCATGATGGCAATGACCGGCATAGTGATTAATGACTCTTTGGTGTTACTGACTCGATTTAATGATGAACGCCGCCGTGGCGTGGATGTTAACCAAGCACTAATGAATGCGGGCAGCCAGCGATTGAACGCGATATTTTTAACCACCTTAACCACGGTGTGTGGCTTATTGCCGTTATTGGCGGAAACCGCAGAGCAGGCGCAATACCTTAAACCCGCTGCGGTATCGCTGGTGTTTGGTGAGCTGTTTGCCACCTTAGTTACCTTAGTGCTGATCCCCGTGTTACTTAAATTGTTTAGCCGAGCAGCAAAAACTGCACCCATGGCAGCCAAAGAAAATAACCTGCAAGGAGTTCAACATGCTGAGCTTAATTGATTTTATCTGCAAAACAGATAATAGTGAGTTAGCTGAATTTATCAGCGAGCAAGTGGATGACTTTGTTGAGGCGCTTGAGCATGAATTTGCCGATGAGCCCCTGCAAAAGATAAGCGCCGAAATGCTTGATGAGCTAACCGAGAGAGCCAGCGAACACCTAGCTATGATCAAAAACCATGCCGACGAGCCACCTCAGCCCTACCAATTGGTGCCAGAAATCGCCCTATTGGAGCGTTTACCCAGCCATCAACGCAAGCGGTTTTACCATGCCTTAAGCTTAATGCATCAAGCGGGCGATAAGGGGCTGACATGGGAGCAAATCGCCACCGCCAGCGCTATCTCACCGTATCATTTTCATCGCCAATTTAGTGCCTTGTTTAATGAAACGCCGGGCCATTATCTAAGCCGCTATCGGTTGCAAGTCGCGGTCAGTTACTTACTCAGTGACCAAGCGCGTAGCACCACAGAAATCGCCCAAGAGGCGGGGTTTTCCTCCTCACAAGCCTTGGCCAAGGCGCTAAAGCGCGAGTTAGGACTGACCGCCAGTCAAATTAAAACCATGGCAACACAGGCCACGCCGCAACAAACCATCGCCTTGATGGCGCAGCTGGCTCACCCCAGTGCTGGTGCAACGGATAGCGCCAATGGCAACATCGAAGCCGAGCTAGGCCAAGCCATGCCAACCGAGCTAATTTGGTATCCGCAACGCGGCATGAAACAGCTAAAAAAAGCCAATCCCGATTGGGACAAGTTATTTGAGCGCTTTGGCAAAAAATCCGCGCGCCTACTTGGCGTGACTCCGATTAACCAGCTGGATAACTGCTGGTCACAAATCCACACCCTAATAGGTGACTGGCAAGTAGCGCCGCGCCAATACGACATCACCATCAACGAAGGGTATTACCTATGCGCCGAGGTGTATGTGGTGTCGGATGTGGGCTACAGCAGCGCCATCGAAGCCTTGTTTAGCTGCGCCGAGCAGCAAGGATTGGTGTTAGATGAGCAAGGAGTACTCATTGAGTTGGTTCGCGACATTGAACTAACGGACATCGGCGGTGCTACCTTTTCCTTGCAAATCCCCATTTGCTGTTAACCCAGTGTAGCCTGTGGGTCCTGAGCTTGCTCAGGGAATGGCGCTTAGTATCAATCACTAATCGTGATATTCGCGCAGCGAGCTGCGACTGTGGGAGTTGAGCTTGCTCAGGGAATGGTGCTTAGTATCAATCACTAATCGTGCTATTCGCGCAGCGAGCTGAGCCCTGTGGGAGTTGAGCTTGCTCAGGGAATGGGCTTAGTCTCAATCACTAATCGCAATATTCGCGCAGCGAGCTGCGCCTGTGGGAGTTGAGCTTGCTCAGGGAGTGGTGCTTAGTTTCAATCACTAATCGTGATATTCGCGCAGTGGGCAGCCCCTGTGGGACCTGAGCTTGCTCAGGGAATAGGGCTTACTTATTGTCTGCTTTAAGATTTCGGGCCAGACGCTAATAACCGTATCAGGAATAAATAATTGCTATAAAGCCAGTGGTTACAAGGATTTCAGGCACAAAAAAAGACGCCCGAAAGCGTCTTTAATCGTGTAGGTGGTGGAGCTGGCGGGAGTTGAACCCGCATCAGTAACTTTTTAACTGATTGTTTTAAAAGTAGTATTCGCGTTGACCAAAAAGTTCGTGCTACTAACGTGCTATTTGGTTTGCGCTTGGCTCTATTGCGCGGCTAAGTTCAGATACAGCAATTCATAAGCCTTCCGATGATCCAGTTTATCTAGTGCGCCCCAATCTTACAATTTACCCTCAATAATACTCTCTTACAGAAATGAGTTAACGCCTGCCCCTGAAGCATAACATTATTGATCACCGTTCTGTCGGAATATAACAGAGATGCTGAACTAAACTGGTAAGCATCTGTTTACCTTGGATAAAAATAGTGTAAATATCGGGAGTATGGTTTAGGCGCCGTTTTGGGGCGTTTTATCAACCCACTTTGGTGTCTAATAAGGTGTTATATGTTGGTACACACAATTAAAGGATTTTCCAATGAGTACTGAAGAATGGATTACACTAGTTTCATTAAAAAAGACATCAAGCTTTTCTTTAACAGGTCATCCTGATGAAATTGGTGGTCATATATTAGAAATACTTCATGTTTTTGGTGCGGAAATTGACAGGGATAGCTTTAAAATAACAATAACTTCTCTTTTAGAAAATACTGGTTCATTGAGAAAGCGCGTTAATGAATACGTGTCTAAGCACCGAGGTCACTCTCCAGTCATAAATAAACTAAATGACTTCTTTCGATTGCTTGATGAGAATGAAAAATTCTACTTATTACCTGGAATAAAAGAACTTACTCAAAAACAACAAATGGAGACTTACAACGAGCTTTTATCTCATGTAAGGGGTGATGTAGACTTTACTTACATTAAAGAAAAGTTCTCCGAAACATTTGATGACTTTCTTGATAAGTACTCAATAGAGGGGAAGATTTCAGATAAAAAGATAAAAATAGGGGAAGGGCTGAAAAGTAATCGAGTTTGTCGCTTTTGCAATAACACACGAGATAAGGTGACTAGATTCTCTCAGGAAGCTCATGCCATATCTGAATCATTGGGAAATAAAACTATTATCCTTAATGAGGAATGTGATGGTTGCAATAAATACTTTTCTGAAACAATAGAGCGAGACATAGATACGTATCTGAAAACCTTGATAACTTTTTTTAAGGTGCAGAATAAGGATAACAAAGTTCCTAAAATAAAAGGAAAAAATTTCGAGTTTTTTCATGATTCAACAGGTTTTGGTCCAGACCATATATTAATGTACATGCCTTCTGACGACAATGAGGAGCGCGATAAATCAACACCCCCTAAAAAATTCTCTCTTGAATTTAATGCCAAAGTGAAAATGCAAAATATATATAAAGCACTTGTTAAGTATTCACTTAGTGTTATCGATAATGATGATGTTAATAAGTTCGGTAAAACTATAAGCTGGATATCAAACGATTTTTTTTATAAGAATCTTCCTAAAATTGCGTTGCTGAAATCCTATCATTGTTTCTCAAAAGGAGCCGAGCTTAAAGTCTATTTAAGAAAAGATGATGACGCTCGACTTCCTTTTGCTGTAGGCGAGTTTCAATTTACGTTTTTAAAGTATGTTTTCATTATTCCAACGTTCGATGATGACGAATATGATTTTACCGAAAATGAGAACTATGAGTATTTCTGGAGTTTTTTTAAGTTTTACCATCTTGAAAAGAACTGGGATTATCAGTGTTTTTCAAATTCAGAAGCGAAGGAATTTGTCTTCAACATGATCTTAGATATGAAACCATATAACAATCAAAAGCAGTCGGACGCATAAATTCGCCGCGGTTTTAGGCATTGAAGCTGTAGAATTACTCGATTTAAAAAAAGTGTGATGTCAGGGTTGGAAATGCATTAGCAAGGCCATTTTTAAAGGCTTAGAGTGCGATAAAGAGACTCAAAAAATCACTAAATTTTATTCAAGATAAAATCTACAGGCTCGTTACATGTAAACAATAATCAAGTTGATTTGAATTAAAGCTGAATGGGGTTTGGCATATTATTTCATTAGTTGCTGAAGTCATTTCTGTGACTGTATCAATGTTTTACATTCAAAAGCTAATGGGGGTAATTTAGTTTAGTTTAAGTATGGGTATCTATCTGAGAACTGAACCCCGTCCGCTCTTTTTGTCATGCTCTTTAATGTAATTGCCATAATGCCTGAACAGCATTTCAGGTCCATTGTGGCCCATTTGGTCGGCTACCCACCATAGGTTAGCACCGCGGCTGATCAGCATGGTGGCGAAGGTGTGCCTTGTTTGGTAGGGGTGGCGGTAGCGGACGTTTGAACGCTCGAGTACCTGCACCCAAATGTTCTTTCTGATTTGGTCGGCACCAGTGAGTGGCTTGCCTTGCTTGGGCTCTTCAAACACAAACTCGCTTTTGGCTTCGGTGATGGCCTGTTGGCTTGTTAGTGCTTCAATGGCCTCTGGCAATAACTCCATGTTACGAATACCGGATAATGTTTTGGGGCCTTTGGCTCTTGCGCTATTCCTGTGGGACCTGAGCTTGCTCAGGGAATGGTGTTTAGTATCAATCACTGATCGTGATATTCGCGCAGC